>CAYYHS010000459.1:0-2916 GCA_964471785.1 uncultured Chitinophagaceae bacterium | reverse complement strand
GCTCCTGACGGAGCGCCATATTTCAATGGTGAAGGTATTTTTGTTACAGGCAGCGCGCTTCTCGATATCTTGGGTCTTGACGGGCTTCGTGGAGAGGGATGTCAACGCGGACTAATCGTTCTTCTCGAGGTGAGCTTTCAATTTTGCCAGCAGCTTCAATGCTTCAAGGGGAGTCATAGAGTCAATATCTAGTTTAGCGAGCGTTGAGCGCAACTCATCGTCTTTCATTTCGAACATCGTGAGTTGGATTTTCTCTTCGATTTTCGAACCAACCTTCCGCCTCCCTGCAACGTGAAGATGTCCTTCAGCCTTCTGGTCAGCATCATCTTCATCCTCGCCATGCGGACGAAGCTGGGTCTCTTCCAGGTTAGAGAGGATCTTCTTTGCCCGTTCGGTCAATTCCTCGGGGAGCCCGGCCATTTTAGCGACCTGGATTCCGTATGAATGGTCCGCCGTTCCGGGGGTGACTGTATGCAAAAAGATCACCTTGTCGCCATACTCCTTGACATCGACTTTGTAGTTTTTGATACGTGAGAAGGAGTCCGCGAGTTCGTTCAACTCATGATAGTGGGTTGCAAACAACGTACGGGCACCGATGTGTTCGTGGAGGTACTCTGTGAGCGCCCAGGCGATGCTGATGCCGTCGAACGTGCTGGTGCCGCGTCCTACTTCATCGAGCAAAATAAGACTGCGCTCCGTCGCCCGATTGACGATGTTCGCGGCTTCATGCATCTCGACAAGAAATGTGCTCTCACCCGACGCGATATTGTCGCTGGCACCGACCCTGGTAAAAATATTATCCACGAGGCCGATGACTGCCTTCTTCGCCGGCACGTAACTTCCGATTTGCGCAAGGAGGACGATCAACCCTACCTGGCGGAGGTAGGAAGACTTGCCGCTCATGTTCGGCCCGGTGATGATGAGGATCTGACTCTTTCCGGTATCGAGCGAAACTGAATTGGCAACATATTTTTCGCCGGGGGGAAGCAATGCTTCGATGACCGGATGGCGGCCATCTTCAATAAAGAGTTTGGTTGAGTTGTCAACCTCCGGTTTGATATACTGATTGTTATCGGCGACCTGCGCGAGCGATACAAGACAATCGAGAAGAGCAATCTGCTGCGCGTCCTGCTGAATTGTCGCGGCGTGGGATGCGACCTCCAGCCGGAGTTCGTTGAACAGCTTCGTCTCGAGGGCAAGTATCTTTTCCTCGGCGTGAAGGATCTTCTCCTCGTATTCTTTCAGCTCGGGTGTGATGAACCGCTCAGCGTTCGTCATCGTTTGCTTGCGGATATAGTCAGACGGTATCTTATCTTTGTGAGTGTGGGTTATTTCGATGTAGTAACCAAAGACATTATTGAAGCCGATTTTCAAAGAAGAAATCCCAGTTCGTTCCCGCTCCTTCTTCTGCATGTTGGCAACCCACTCTTTCGCCGAGTGAGAAAGTGTTGTCAATTCGTCGAGCTCCGCGTTGTACCCCTGCCGGATCACCCCTCCATCGGCAAGACTCAGAG
The DNA here is from genome assembly GCA_964471785.1 of uncultured Chitinophagaceae bacterium. Taxonomy (GTDB): domain Bacteria; phylum Bacteroidota; class Ignavibacteria; order UBA10030; family UBA8401; genus JAGVPT01. The sequence goes on along the minus strand of CAYYHS010000459.1, from coordinate 1,402 downwards.
GAGGATTATCGGCGATGGCGCGTTCGATCGCATCGGCAAGCTTGTCGATCGGTTCAAGGTTCGCATGAATGTCGGCAAGAGGGGGCTTCTTAAATTCGTTGACAATGTTTTTCAGAGTCGGCAATTTGCGTAAGATCTGCTTCATCCCGAGCACATCACGAGGGTTCGCCCGCCCCGTCGCGATCTTGGCGATGAGGCGCTCAATGTCTCCGATTTCCAGAAGTTCAGTCTCAAGTTTTTTCCGGATTGAGGATTCTTCGACGAGGGACTGTACCCCGTCCGAACGCCATTGTATCTGTGAGAGGTTCTTCAGCGGATGTGAAATCCACTTCTTCAACAGCCTTCCTCCCATCGGGGTCAAGGTCTTGTCGAGAACCGAGAAGAGCGTTCCTTCCGACGTTCCGCCGAACGAAGAAGTGATTTCCAGGTTTCGCTTCGTTGAAGGATCGAGAATAATCGTATCAGAAAGGTTCTGAGGAACGATCTTCCGGAGGTGAGCGAGGTTTGCCTTCTGTGTTTCGTTCAGATAGTGCATCACCGCGCCGGCCGCCGAGATGCCGATCGTCATGGAGTCGATCCCAAATCCCTTTAGCGACTGGGTTTGAAAATGGCGTATGAGTGTCTCGTATCCGTAGTCGAAATGATATACCCAATCATCGACCGAGGTGTAAAGTCCGTTAAAGCTTGTCCTCAGAAGATGTTGGAGGGTTTCCTTGTCCCTCTTCTGGACAATAATTTCCGAAGGGAGGATGGAGTTGATCTGTTGGGCGAGCTCGCGGAACGGAATCTCCGCTACGGCGAATTCTCCCGTGGAAATGTCGACGAACGAGAATCCGATGGGATCGTCGCCCGTTGCGACGGCGGAGGGGAGAGCGATGGAGGCGAGATAGTTGTTTTGTTTCTGATCGAGAACCTTGTCGGAAAACGCTATACCGGGAGTAACCACCTCGATCACATCCCGCTTGACGATTCCTTTTGCGAATTTCGGATCCTCGAGCTGTTCACACACCGCAACCCGCAGCCCCGCCTTTAGGAGTTTTGGCAAGTACGTGTCGAGCGCATGATATGGGAACCCGGCAAGAGGAATTTCCCCGGCCGCCCCGTTTCCCCGTCGTGTCAATGTTATTCCGAGGACCCGGGCAGTGGTCTTGGCATCTTCGTCGAACGTCTCGTAGAAATCTCCCATGCGAAATAACAATATCGTGTCAGGAAATTTCGCTTTGACATGGGCGTACTGTTTCATGAGAGGCGTTGACATGCAGAAAAGGTAGGAAAAAATCGTCGGGCAATCAAGAAAAGTAAATAAGGGGTTCTGAGTCCGAGGTCCTAGGTCTTAAGTTGAGTGATCGACATCCAAGACACAGCACTACGGACTCAGGACTCAAGACTACGGACCCAGGTC
>CAYYHS010000458.1:0-2918 GCA_964471785.1 uncultured Chitinophagaceae bacterium | reverse complement strand
GGTTGTTCAGCAGACTTGGTCTTCACAGCAGCTCAAGAAACCGCAGGGCTTAACTGGCTCGATGTACCGCCGGGCATTCTTCGATTCTCTTGCCAAACTTAATCCCCGCTGGATGATACGCAACCCTGTCATGTTTGTCGTCGAGGTTGGGAGTCTCCTTACCTTCGGCCTCTGGATCCAGGCCCTCGGTGGAAACGGTGAAGCCCCGGCATGGTATATCGGGAGCGTCTCTCTCTGGCTCTGGTTCACTGTCCTCTTTGCGAATTTCTCCGAAGCAATAGCAGAAGGTCGGGGCAAAGCGCAGGCAGAGGCCCTTCGCCGTGCACGACAGGATACAAAAGCGAAACGCTTGCGGACCGCGTCTCGAACATCGGCCTTTGATATTGTATCGTCATCCGTTCTGAGAAAGGGTGATGTCTATCTTGTTGAAGTTGGGGAAGTGATTGCGGTCGACGGCGAGGTAGCTGAAGGAATTGCTTCCGTCGACGAAAGTGCGATCACGGGCGAAAGCGCCCCCGTTATCCGGGAATCGGGAGGCGACCGAAGCGCCGTCACCGGAGGCACACGGGTTCTCTCGGACTGGCTGGTCATTCGCGCGACTGCTGAACCGGGGTCAGGTTTCCTCGACAGGATGATTCGTTTGATCGAGGGTGCAAAACGTCAAAAAACGCCGAACGAGATTGCACTGAATATTCTTCTCGCAGCCTTTACTATTATCTTCCTCATGGTGTGCGTTACCCTCCTTCCCTACTCTCTCTTTAGCGTTGGGGCCGCCGGCCAGGGGAGTCCCGTAACAGTCACGGTGCTTGTTGCGCTTCTCGTTTGTTTGATCCCGACCACGATCGGCGGACTTCTCTCTGCAATAGGTATCGCTGGGATGGATCGTATGATACGCCATAACGTTATTGCAACTTCGGGACGGGCAATTGAAGCAGCGGGAGATGTCGACGTGCTTTTGCTGGACAAAACCGGGACAGTAACACTCGGCAACCGTATGGCAACAGATTTTTCCCCTGCGCCGGGAGTCACAAAGGAACGCCTCGCCGACGCAGCTCAGCTTGCCTCCCTTGCCGATGAGACTCCCGAAGGGCGGTCGATCGTAATCCTCGCGAAAGAGAAATTCGGCTTGCGTGAGCGAAAGGTGAATGAGATCTCGGCCCATTTCGTTCCTTTCAGCGCTCAGACTCGTATGAGCGGAGCAGACATCCACCCGGAGGGAAAGAACGGTAAAAGGATTATCCGCAAAGGAGCCGCAGACGCAATCAGAACCTATGTGGAAGAATTGGGTGGAACTTTTCCTCCGTTAGTCCATCAGGCCGTTCAGGATATTAGCCGCGTGGGAGCCACCCCTCTTGTTGTCGTCGAGAACAAAGAAGTGCTGGGGGTTATTCATTTGAAAGATATTGTCAAAGGGGGAATTAAGGAGCGGTTTGCACATCTGCGAAAGATGGGAATCAAAACCGTGATGATTACCGGAGACAACAGGCTTACTGCCACGGCCATCGCTGCGGAAGCCGGAGTCGATGATTTTCTCGCCGAAGCGAAGCCCGAAGACAAACTGAAATTGATACGTGACTATCAAAAAGGTGGACGTCTCGTTGCCATGACGGGGGACGGTACGAACGACGCACCTGCGCTGGCTCAGGCAGACGTGGCGGTAGCCATGAATACCGGCACGCAGTCGGCCCGCGAAGCGGCAAACATGATCGATCTGGACAGCAATCCGACAAAGCTTCTGGAAATAGTTGAAATCGGAAAACAGCTCCTCATGACCAGGGGAACATTGACAACGTTCAGCATCGCGAACGACGTCGCCAAATATTTCGCCATCATCCCTGCCGCGTTTGCGACGACGTATCCGGTACTAAATGCTTTGAACGTCATGAGACTTGCGACGCCGGAGAGCGCAATACTCTCGGCTGTCATTTTTAACGCCCTTATCATCGTTGCGTTGATACCACTCGCGTTGCGCGGCGTTAAGTATCGTCCGATGAGCGCCGTTCACTTATTGCGCAAGCACCTGCTCATTTATGGGGTCGGAGGAGTTATCGCTCCTTTCTTTGGGATCAAACTTGTCGATATGATCCTTGTCGCGCTGAAGCTGGTATAAGACGTTTCTCCTTATATGTAATTAACACTACTTCGTCCCGTGGATGCTTTCACGGGACGAACTGTTTTAGAAATGTCTGAAGTTTTGCAGTCGCCCGGACGATCATTGAGTATATGTCATTCTGATCCCGCTGTTGTGTGGCGGGAGAAGAATCCAGGCAAGTGCGTCGGCATGGATCCTTCATCCCGCTTGGGAAACAGCGGGATTCAGGATGACAGGAAAAGAAGTTTTCGTGATAACACAACACAATTCGTTAGTGATTGTGAGAGTTTTTTACAGATTTCTTATGTCTTCGATCCTTCTTTTTATGTTCCCTTCATTGCGTTCCCCGCTCCGATAATTTAATTTAGTCCACGTTGAATTGAGACAATTAAATGCCTGGACTAATTTTTGCTGCGAGCTTAGTGATCTTCTACTCCGCTTATATGTTTTTCTTTTGGAGAAGCAGTAGGAGAGAAAACTCCATTTCAAGCGCGGAGCGAGAAAACTATTCAGTTGAACCGAGCGATGAGACCGAAATTGTCCATGCTCGATTGGCTCACTTCGCAACTCAAATAGGCCATTGGAGAATTTCATCCATGGCAAAAAATAACAAGCGTTAAGGAAATAAAATGAAAATCAAGAACCTCGTTCGATCTTTACCAATCACGATGTTGCTAACAACCGTGGCTGCAGCTCAACAAACGTCTCCGCTTGCAGTAAGCGGATTTGTCGACGGCTACTACAGCTGGAACTTCAATCAACCGGCAAACCGAACCGATAAGCTGCGCAATTTTGACGTTTACGATAATCAGATGAACCTCAGTCT
>CAYYHS010000457.1:0-2920 GCA_964471785.1 uncultured Chitinophagaceae bacterium | reverse complement strand
TTATGGGATAGTCTCCCCAACTCCGGCAACCATGCTGTTATGGTCCGGACCTTCAATATTCCGGACCGTAAATAGCGGAGACACCTGGCAACAAGTTCAGACCGACAGTGCTGGAAACTATCCGATCGTGACTGTCCGGTTCATGAATCCTGACACCGGTTACTTTATCGCATGGAATGGCCAGAACAATCGTCAGCCAACACACATAGGGTGGACCTTTGACCGCGGAGCGACATGGACGATCGATTCTACTCAGTCGCCCGCTGTTTTCTTCCCTAACTTCACATATTTTGCGACCACAACCTTGGGCTTTTCCTTTGGGAATAATAGCTCCATCTTCCGTACGACCGATGCCGGAAGAACGTGGCAGGAGGAGAAATTTTCAAGCTTTGCTCCATTGATGGATATGTACTCGGCGGGGGGGCGAACAGTGGTAGGGGCTGGGGATGGCGGAAGACTTATGGTCTCGAACGACAGCGGAATAACCTGGCAGGATTTAACTCCTCCAACTCAAATCCAGCTTACGTTTGTCAAATATATCACGAGCAATCTTGTTGCCGCGATCGGAAATGGTTATGAACTGTTCCTCTCGAGCGATTCGTGCAAGACATGGACTAAACACGATATGCCTTCAGGGCTCAATGTCACGATTGCGTTTGGAGATTCGCTCAATTGCTGGATTGCTGATGACAGCTCCAGGATTTTCCACTCGAGCGATTTGGGAGCAACATGGACGGTTCAGAAGGAGTTTAAGTATCCGATGTCCACTCTTGATCCGTCGTTGTACGGGATCAGTTTTTTCGATGACAGCACAGGTTGTGCAGTCGGTGGCAACGGATTTATCACCGCAACAACGAACGGCGGCAGCACGTGGGTAACGCGCACAAGTAACACCACGAAAAGCTTGTACGGAATTTTCGTTGCGTCTCCCAGGAAGGCGTGGGCAGTCGGCCAATCGGGAACGATCATAACAACTTCTGATGCCTTCAACAGTTGGTCGGCAGAGGTATGCCCGGTTACTGCTACGCTTCGTTTGGTGGTATTCTCCGACACGCTTGATGGATATATCCTTGGCGATGGGGGGACAATCCTCAAGACAACTGACGGCGGGACAACGTGGAAGGTTCAACCGTCGCCGGGTGCTTCTTTAAACGCTGTCAAGTTTCTCAACGCCAGCCAAGGCTGGGTCGCAGCAGACAGCGGAAAGATATTCGAGACATCGGACGGGGGTGGTCATTGGCTGAACCAGACCACCGCAGTTCAATCAAGCCTCACAAGCGTTGATTTTGCGGATCGTTTGCACGGTGTCGCTGTAGGCGGGAGCGGAGTTATTTTGGTCACGAAGAATGGAGGAGTTACTGCGGTTATTGAACGGGCGAATGCGCTCGTCCCCGGAAAGCCCGAACTGCAACAGAATTATCCTAACCCATTTAATCCTTCAACCGTTATCGATTATAGCCTGCCGGGAAACAGCCATGTGATCCTCAAGATTTACGATGTCTTGGGCAGGGAGGTGAGAACGCTGGTCGATGAAAAACAAAATGCAGGCAGCCACAACATTATTTTTCAAGCGGCCGATCTGCCGAGCGGAGTTTATTTCTACAGGCTTCAGGCTGGGACGTATAGTGAGACGAAGAAATTATTGCTATTGAAATGACTTCGACTCATCTGTAAGCATCGTGAGACGCTTCAAGAAGAATTTCAGGACGTGAAGTCACAGACTGGGACTTCACGTGGGGGGCAGAAGCGCTCATTGGATTGCACATTCGAATTTTTCTCTTGATTTCCATTTTACATCTTCCTAATTTGACCGCGAATAACGGTGCGAAATCTACATAGGACACAGCCCCGGGGATTTGGGTGGGAATAAAAAATTAGAAGAAGGAACGAAACCTCTCAATTGCGCCCGGAGCAAGAAAGAGGCTTTTGTGTTTTTATCAGCAAAGAAAAAACGAAATAGTTGTACCATTGCATCAACCCAGCCTATATAAGGTTGGTTATAGAGCAGAGTGTTGGTTTATTTAAAAGTTAGGCAACATGAATTTGCATTACGTTAAGGAGGAGGCATATGAAAACAAGCAACGCTATTCTTGTCATTTGCTCATTTCTAATACTCTCTTGCAAAGACCAAGGAACACAGCCATCAGCAAATAATACTTTCTTTGGATGGGTAGACCTTTATAATGAATATGGTGACACTCTCGTTGATCGATCCAATGTTGTAGTTACAGTCGAGAATACTTCGATCACTACATTGTCAGATTCGACAGGGGAATGGAATCTCTCTAACGTTCCTGTTGGAGAGCTAAGCCTTGATTTCTCAAAAGCAGGCTTTGGCACATATGTTCAACACCACGTCATATATTCTGGAGGCATAACGAAACATTCAACACTCGAAATTCCGTTGGTCCAATCTCCCACATATAAAGTGGATTCAATAAGCATGACTTTGTCCGTAGTTGACAGTTCGATTACGGTACATGGCTCAGTTTCGGCGCTCTCTAAATCCTCACATGGAAAGACAGTTGTCTTGTACTTTGGCAATGGACCTACAATTTCTTCTCAACCAAATGAATTTAGTTTTCTCGTTGAAGTAAACATCCAATACGGTGTGTTAACATTTAGCAAGAGTATTTCAATCAACGATTTAGGCGATCATGGACTAAGAAGTGGACAAAAGTTATTATGTGTCGCTTATCCTTCAGCTGAAGGAGCAATGTTTTGCTATAATGATCCTCTTACAGGGAGACTAGTTGTAACTTCAATAAGCCAAGTTCCTTCAAACGTGGTAAATATTGTCGTTCCGTAACATGTTGCCTAACCAGTCGCTCAAGTCACGCGGAGCGTGATGGCGAAAAGCGCTCACTGACGGAACCAGCCGTCGACGATTTCGCCGCGCGTTGTTGGACGGACTTAGGAG
>CAYYHS010000456.1:0-2927 GCA_964471785.1 uncultured Chitinophagaceae bacterium | reverse complement strand
AAGGCGCCGCTGAGCCGCATAGGCGTACGCCAAACCCAGATTCGCGTTGGTTCCGTGACCAAACACAGGAACGCGATAGTCAAAGGCCGATTCCGAGAGAATCGTTGCGACCGACAACTCGTTTTGTGTGAGTTTGGTAACTCCGGTCGGGAGGCTCGCTCCCCCATTGATCCAAACCCTGTCGCCCGGGACGACGTACGAAAACCCTAGCCTCGTATCGGTGATCCCCTGAAGCTTCATCGAGTCGAGGGTTGAAAGTGCGGGAGCGTTCGCCACCGAAATCAGAATCCTGTTGGAGAGCGGTACCGAAAGCGAAACCGGCGCCGATTGTTCTACAACGTTGCCTTCGTTTTTCAACTTCCACTCTTGCTGCCATCCCCCCATCGTAATGCCGGTCAAACCACGGAAAAGAAGCCGTTCGTCATATTTCGGTCCCTGCAATTGGGCGCACACTCGCGCGCTCAGGAATCCGAGCGATGTCATTGCCAGCAGCCAGCAGAAGGTATGTCGTGCGTGCTTATTCACCTGTCATCACTACGCAGTCGGATCATTTGAGGAAAACGAACTTTCTCACCGCACTGAATTCTTCAGTGCGCATTCTGTAGAAATATATTCCGCTTGCACTCTTTTCCCTTTTGTCATTGCTCCCGTCCCAGACTGCCGAATAGGTCCCGATTTTCTGATCTCCCTCGAAAAGGGTTCTAACCTTTTGGCCGAGAAGGTTAAAGATACTCAACTCAACATGAGCGCTGTGACCGAGGGAGTACTGAATCGTTGTTGAGGGATTAAACGGGTTTGGGAAATTCTGCTCCAGCGAATACGCGATGGGAATAACCGGAATCCCGTTGGTATTCTTCGATACATAATCGCTCGTCCCAACAATGAGCCTGAAAACACGGTCGGTCTCATTCTTGTTGAATTGGAAATTGTAGGAGAGAGCAGAGCCGATGTCTACTACCCGCTCGGTTGACATATCGACCAGCATCATTTCAAAAGCTGGGGGAATATTTCCGGCTCGTTCAAACTGGACAGCCGCTGTGGCTTCTGCTTTTGCCGATGCAATGTCGAAGTCCCAGTAATTGCCATCCTCATGAACCGATCGAAAATCACCGGCGTATCTCCCCGGATTGTTCTTCCAGTCTCCGTGGTTGAAGGAAAGCATCAGGTATCCGGTCGGGGCCGGAGGCGGCTCCGAGAAATCGTTGGCGTCCCACGTATCGCTCGCGGAACGCAAGACGCCAGCCGCATTGTTGTTGTCCCTCGCGGTCCCGTCCGATGCCCGAATGTTAATCTGCCATTCACCCTGGGCAAACTGGCGATCGGACGATGTCGATTTTGGTAACGTGGCGGTCGTTGAAATATCGGCTGGATTAATATAGACGGTAACGCCGTTCTTGAGACTCTTCAGGAAGTAACCCGTGAACGGTTCCATGACGTTCGACTCTTGCTGAAATCCGTTGCCGTCGAATCTCCAAAGCCACGACTCAACGGAATCGGGGGTCGGGCGGCGGGAGTTCGCCCAACTCACTTCGTACGGAAAAGGATTCCCAATCAAGTTATATCCAGAGTCGAGCTGGATGGGGAAGAAATCCTGCGCTCCCGACACTACTGCAGAACCGAGCGTGAGGGTCTGCGATCCCTTGGTGATGAGCCAATATCCCTCTCCCCGCTTGAACGAGAGAAATCCGGGGCTTGGAAATTCAAGATACTCTGCGCCATCCCAGCGGCCGTACAATCGCCATTTCGTTTTGTCGACACTCCCCAGATCTTTGAGCACATCCAGAATGTTCGCATCGGCCAGGTCGTACGGGATGCTGATGATTTGATATTGATTGCTCGGAGTGGGGTTCGGGACCTTCACCGTATAGTTCGCCGCGTAACTGAAAACATTGAGGGCAAACTGAAGATTTTTTCCAGCCAGGATTCCCATTAAGGGGTTCGAAACGGGGTCTTTTCCGCTGATATCCGACCAGAGATCCACGTCCCCGATCAATAGTATTCTCCCTTTTCCAATTTGACTGATCGCCGCGACGACAGGCTGGAGTGTCTTCCGTTGAAGGGAATCGCTGGTGAGCCCGAACGATGTGGGGCTCCCCTTTAGGAAAGGAACGGCACCGGCTGAAACTGTTAGACTCGATCCTCCAAAAAACACGATCGTATCGACACCTTTCGCGAATGGATGCTTCGGATCTACAAACGCGGAGAGAGACGGGAATGTCGCTGAGGCAAGATAATTGTGAGAATAATCATACACGACGTCATTATTGAGCGCAAGCCCCGTGGAATCGTACGGCGGGTCCGCGAGCCATTGGTAGTTGGTTAGCAGCTTGTTGATGACATCATTCCCGGGTGACTTTCCCGAGTCGCCAAGCATGACGACGAATCCCCCGTTGAGAACATATTGCTGAAGTCGGTTCTCTTCGAAGGGAGAAAAACCCGTCGCGGGTGCAGCAATGATTATTGCATCGTACGAAGCGCCGAGAGGATCGAACGGAGCGACATTCTGCTGAACAACGATCCCGCTCCCCTGTAAAGCTTTGACGAATTGAGAGAGATACTGAGAGATGGAACTCGCGGAAATGTTCGATGAAACTCCATGTGTCGTTTCCAACAATATTGTGCGCGAAATTGCCGACTTTGCCACGCTGGTCCCCTGAACTGTCACAACGATGGTGGGAAGACTCGGATCGTCCGATGCGAATGTCAGAGTCGCCTGAAGTGCACCCGAGGATTTCGGCATGAACTGTATCGTAATCGTTCCTGTACCGCCGGGATCGATCGAGAGAGGCGTTGCACCGCCGACGACCGAGAAATCCGATGAGCCGGTAAGCCCGGCGAACGAAACGGTGACGGTCAGCGGCCCATTGTTCTTGCAGGTGATCGATTGGGCAGATGCGGCACCGACGGTCTGCGTTCCGAAATCAAGA
>CAYYHS010000455.1:0-2943 GCA_964471785.1 uncultured Chitinophagaceae bacterium | reverse complement strand
ACCAATTTGTCCCGCAAGTCGATAGGTGTGAACGGGTTAATGTAGATACTTGTTCCCCCTCCGAAACCGGCCGGAACGTTGACGCGCCATTTCAAAAGAACATGCCACGGCATTTTGTACACGGCATCGATCGGAGTATAGTACCACTCTTCGTTGCAAGAAACCTGACCTCCCATGGCGGCGTGACATGCATGGACCAGATTGCTGACTCCGCGCAATTCCTGATCGGTATGTTCGAACGGACGGCTGGACTGCGACTTCGAATAGATCTCGATGGTCGGGTAGCGATGACCGATGCCGACGCATGCAATGGCGAATTGGTTCTCTGCAAAAACAAGGTTATACTGCGCGGCAAAGTTTGCGCCCAGTTCGTTAAAAATATTAGGGTCATCCCGCAGCATCTGGATCTGCAGGAGCATAGAATTTCCCCACTCATCGAGCCCGACAAGCTGTTTATGAAGGTGGTCGAACGAAGCGCCCGCCGGTCGAAGCCAGTTCTGGAACACACTGATGTATCTCACATACCGGTTGTAGCTCAGCATGTCGCGCATTGCCTCGACAGTAAACCGGAAATACTGGAAATGCTCCTCTTCGTTCATTTCGCCCGAAGAATGGAGCTGGGTCTCAAATTTTGCGCCGTCGACGAAGTGCTTGTGAGCGATGATAAGCTCATGGCATCCGCCGAAGAAGGCGTCCATCATGCTCTCCCTGTTGAGCTGCAGCTTTCGCTTTATTTCCTGCTCGGATCTCGTTGCAATTTTAAGTTTGTAATTCAGGATTGCGTCGATATGTTCGGCCCCTCTCGGGCTTGCAGCGTATGCATCGCGCCATGCCGTCGCCTCTTTGGTCAGGCGATAATTGTAGTTCTTCTTCCAATAATCGATCGTCACGATCTCGAAGAGGTTTCCGACCCGGCGGAATTCCGCAACAGAATCGTTATAGTGATCCGGAGGAATACGGAGTATGGCGCGATACGTGCCATCCTGCCGGATGAGGCGGGCCTTTTCGGGGGGGACATCAAAGTAGCGGTTTTCGCAGAAACTGCAATAATTCTCCGGAGAGACGTGTTCGAGTTCCTTTGTGCCGGGGGGAACTTCGTTCGTGAGAGGTTTGTCGCCGCGCCCCGGAACAGCCCAGACTTCCGTGCCGGTGAACGGGTTGATCTGTTTCACCGTTCCGTCCGGCATGATGTTATAATAGAAGTTGTAGCTGCGTGAAGTATTCATAAGTGGACCTCATTCAGACACTGGTCGCGGCTTTCAACATTGCTTTCATTCGGGCGGGAGTATTCGCCTCAGCATAGACACGGACGAGAGGTTCCGTCCCGGAGAAACGGACCAGGATCCAACCCTTCTCAACAAAGAACTTGAAGCCATCGGTTGCATCGATGCGTTCCACGGTAAAGGGGCCGATTTTCTTGGGCTGGTGCGAGAAGAACGCGATAATTTTTTTCTTTTCCGCTTCCGAGACCTGGCGGTCGATCCTTCCAAAATGATACTCGCCGTATTCGTCGAACAGCTCGCGCACAAGTTCGCTTAGTTTTTTTCTTCTCACCGCCATGATCTCCGCCAGAAGCAGTCCGACATAGATTCCATCGCGTTCCGGCAGGTGCCCCCACACGCCAAGTCCGCCGCTTTCCTCCCCCGCAATGATAATTCTTTTTTCGACCATGAGCCGGCAAAGATACTTGAAACCGACGGGAGTCTCATACAGCACGAGTTCGTATTTCTCACACATCCGTGTAATGAGCTCACTAACCGAGAGCGACTTGGCGACCGCACCCGTAAAATGCTTTCGTTCGACCAGATATTTCAGAAGGATTGCAAAGATGCGGTGCGAATCGACAAATGCACCTTTTTCATCGATCGCTCCCACGCGATCGGCATCTCCGTCGGTCGCAATGCCAATATTGTATTTGCCGTCCCTCACTTCAAAGCTCAGCTCTTCAAGGTTTTGCGCAAGCGGCTCCGGGTGGGCCCCGGCGAACGACGGATTATAGATATTGCGGATTGTCCCGACCTTCGGAAGGATTTGTTCCATCACTCCCTGACCGGCACCATACATCGCATCGTAGAGAATCTTGATCCGCGTCGCTTTGATCAGGTCGATTTCGATTTTCTTCTCGATATCCTTAACATACATCGCCGTAAGGTCAACGAATTGGATCTTGGCAGCGGCCACAAGCTTGTCGAACGGTTTTAACTTCAGGGGGAGCTTGTCTGCCTTAAGGATAGGAGCAAGCAGTTTCTCCACTTTCGCGACCATCTCCGGATGTGCCGGTCCGCCGAAGTCTCCTTTGATTTTGAAGCCGTTGTATTGAGCAGGGTTATGGCTCGCCGTGATGACCACTCCCCCCGCTGCATTCATTTTCACGATTCCAAGGGATGTCATCGGCGTTGACGAAATCTTGTCTGCGAGTATCACCTTGACGCCCGCGCTCGCGATGACCTGCGCGGTCGCATGCGCAAATTCTTTCGACAAGAATCGGGCATCGTAGCCGATCACCAGCCCGTTCTTGATTTTTTTGTGGGATTTGAAATATCGCGCCGTCGCCAGAGCCACCTTGGCAATGTTGACAAAGGTGAAATCGTCGGCGATAACGCCGCGCCAGCCGTCTGTTCCAAACTTGATTACAGGGATCATTGTTTCGTGCTCGTAATTAATGAATGGTTCCGTCTATGCTTGATATGCCATCGACCTCAACAACATGATTCTTTTTTCCATGGGCGGGTGTGTCCCAAATAAATTGCTCCAGAATCCTTCTTTATTGTTAATCCTTCTTCCTAATGGATCGGCTATGCAGAGATGGGCGATGCTTTTCGGAACAGACCGGGTCGGCTCCGCATGGCTTTCAATTTTTGCCAACGCATTTGCCAGAGCTATCGGATTTCGAGTGAGCTCGGCAGCCCCTGCATCGGCAAGATATTCCCGTTCACGCGAGAC
>CAYYHS010000454.1:0-2945 GCA_964471785.1 uncultured Chitinophagaceae bacterium | reverse complement strand
GGAGCACGCGGCAGTCGACAAACATATCGCGCACAATCTCATACCTCGCAGTAACGCCATACGCCTGACGCTTGATGAGCGGTCCGTAGAGGAATGGCGGCGTCGGGAGCCGATATTGATAAATTGTCGAATCCTTCCCTCCTTTACGCAACGACTCGAACTGAAGTCCGACTTTGAGGTTGCGTCGGGGGCGATAATTTGCCGCAAGATAAAGATCGTCAGCATTCTGTCCTATCCAGTCTCCCATGTCGTACTGAGAACTCTGATACGTGTCTTCAGCAAACTTATGATTGTACACCCACGGATTGATGCGCGTGTACTCGAGAAGCAAGTCTGTATTGGGAAACAAGAGATCGTACGAGCGACCACCGACCGTAAAACCAAGCTGATTGCGCTGGCGGTTTGTCATATAGAATTCCGTCGGCGAGAATTCGTCGAGGAAGAGCGTTGCGTAGAAGTTGAAGTTTTTCAATGCGTTCACATCAACGCTGCCGAACACCTGTTTATTGTCCTCATCATTGTTGTAGTGTTCCGCCGCAAAGTAAAACATTACGGGTAGAAGATAGATCAGTTCCGGGTTTCTGCCTCCGTAAATTTCCGATTCGCCAACTGAGATATCAACCCCGTTCGCGACGGACGCTTCAAGCATTTGAGCCGCCATATATTTCTGTTTATAGATCGGCCGGTAACCAACCTTTGCCGGGGAGAACCCCGGCACAAGGTAGGAATCGACCGAATCGATGAGATCGGAACTGAGCCAGCTGTGAATAAAGGTGAAGTCGACATCTTTGCCGAGTCTTGCGCGCAGTTTTAATTGAGGATATGACGGCGGTTTATCGGAAAGAATGAGGTTACCACGGTAGCCGGCTCCCCATATATTCGGCATCTTTTCTATCGACAAGGTAAGGAATGAAATGTCCACATTGAATTGGGCGTCCGCAAGATCATATTGGATGGTATTCCCCTTCGACGCCGAGAGAATCTGTCCCTGATTGGGCGTCATGTCCTTCCGTACGTCGGTATACGTTCCGCTTTCCTGATTGTCTCTAAAGTATAAATACATCCCGAGATTATCTCCGGCGTAGCCGTACCCCATGAGGCCGTTCGACCGTATATTCGTGTTGGTCTTGGCCGGGTTCGCTTCAACGGAATATCCTCCGACAAGATCGACATTGAAAGCGCCCGGAGAGCTTCGGTATGGATAAAGGTGCCATCGTTCTTCAGGCATTTCTTTGCTGTATTTCAGCTGCTGGAGTTCGACGGTGAACTCCTGTTTGTAGAACTGGAGCTCTTCTTTCTCAACCTTGGTGAGTTCGTTCGAATGAGCGTCTACGATGATGAGGTATTTGGCGATTTGCTGACGCGTTATCGGCTTAACGGCATCGCGGTAGTCATTCAAGACCCGCTTGCCTTCCATGCGCTTCAGGAAATCGTAGACTTCGTGGGATGGATGAAGATACACTGATTGCGAGAAAGAGCTGCCTCCCAACACAAGCAACAGCAGGAAACATACTGCAATTTTTCTACTCATTCAGAAATCTCCTGGAGCGTTAATGTTGTTTTGGTTTGATGAGGTACGACATCAACACTGATGCCGTCAGGATTCCCGCAACGATCAGCAACGAGATGCCAATTTTCATTTCATAAATGTTCATAATAAGCATCTTTACCCCAACATATGCAAGTACGATGCCGATCCCGTACTTCATGTACTCGAATTTACGCTGCCCTTTCTCGAGGACAAAGTACATTGAACGCAACCCTAGCACGGCCATGATATTCGAACTGAAGACAATGAGAGGATCCGTCGTAATTGCGAAGATCGCAGGAATTGAATCGACGGCAAAGACCACATCGGTGGTCTCAATAATGACCAGGACGAGGAAAAGAGAAGTCGCGAAGAGCGTTCCCTTCTCACGGTGGAAGAACCGTCCCTCTTCGGCACTCTCTCTGATCGGGATGATTTTCTTGATGAAGGAAAGAACAATATTCTTATCCGGGTCAATTCTCCGTTCTTTTCCAAAAATGATCTGGTACCCTGAGTAGAGCAGAACTGTGCCAAAGATGTACATGACCCAGTGGAATTCCCTCACGAGCGCCGTGCCCAACAGGATGAGCGCCCCGCGAAGAATAATCACCCCGATGACGCCATAATTAAGGACGCGACGCTGCTGAGCCGGTTTAGTGTTGAAGTAGGAAAAGATGAGAAGAAAGACAAAAAGGTTATCGACACTGAGGGATTTTTCGATAACATACCCCGTAAAAAATTCCAGGGCTTTTTGGGAGCCAAAAATGAAATAGACACCCAGGTTCACAAGAAGTGAAAGCGCGATCCAAAAGAGACTCCATAGGATTGCTTTCCGGGTAGACATAATCTCCAATAGTTTCTGAATCAGATATCCTGAGCCGATATTCCGCCATGATCATGATCTTTCCGGCGGAACACCAGAGTTCATGAAGGTCACTGCGGTTTTTCCGGGCGGTGCAATACGAGATGGACGGCTGCGGCACACCGAACAGAGATTCACTTTTCCTCGAGGAGTCAAAAGATACTAAAAGAAACCGACGGGAACAAAAATAATTCGACGCACGGCCGAAGATGTGCGCTGCGTCTCAATGAGGAAGTCCTTCCTATTATTGTCGCCGTCAACGAATTCAGCTCTCACGTGCAAGTCAATTGAACGCTTTTGACAGCGTCTACATTTGGCCAAGAGTCATCTCAAAAATGCCTTGTATTGTAGTCCTTCATCCCGCTTTCGTGGCGCGCGAAAGCAGCACTCGTTAAGAATGACTTAACTGAGGAATTCCGAGCTATCCACTCAATGTAGGACTCTGCCGAGCTTCGGCGCTTGATTTCATCGACATGATTTCCTATCTTTCAAAATATAGCCGCCCGAGTGGTGAAATGGCAGACACACTGTCTTCAGGAGGCAGCGCTCGCAAGG
>CAYYHS010000453.1:0-2950 GCA_964471785.1 uncultured Chitinophagaceae bacterium | reverse complement strand
AGGTCTTTGTCTACACGAAGCATGTCCCGCGGATTGAGGAAAAGTCTGTCCCCGCAGCCGATGCGGAGAAAGAGATCGAACGTCTCCGGAATGCGGTTGCCCGTTCCGAAAAAGAACTGCAGAAGATCCTTTCTTTTGCCGAGCAAAAGATAGGGAACAGCAAAGCGAAAATCTTCGAAGCCCAGATCATGATTCTCAGCGACGCAATCTTGTTCGATTCCATCTATAAGAGAATCAAAAAGGAACTCAAGAACGCAGAGTTTGTGGTCCACGGCGAGATAGCGAAATACCAGCAATTGATGATGAACTCGACCGATGAATACATGCGCGAACGGGCGCACGACGTCGAGGATGTCAAGAACCGCATTATCCGCAATATTCAGGAAGAGAAACTTATCTCCCGCTTCGAAGGGGGGTCCATCGTTGTCTCGCAATCCCTGACTCCTGCCGACACGATCCTCTTCAGCCGGAATGAAATATTGGGTTACGCAACAGACATGGGGGGAGTGACATCGCACGCGGCGCTCCTTTCCCGGTCGTTGAAGATTCCTGCCGTCGTCGGACTGAGAGATATCACTGCCCACGTGCACACTGATGATCTTGTTATCCTGGATGGTTACAGCGGCGTCGTGATCGTCAATCCGTCGGAAGAAACGATCTCGCAGTACAAACGGCGCGGCAGGGAGATGGCTAAATTCGAACATCGCCTGAATGAGCTGAAAGATCTGCCGGCTCAGACGATTGACGGCAAGAGCATTGAACTCTCCTCGAATATCGAGTTTATCGAAGAGGTGCGGTTCACGAAAGCTCAAGGTTCGCACGGGGTCGGGCTCTACCGCACC
Organism: uncultured Chitinophagaceae bacterium; assembly: GCA_964471785.1. Taxonomy (GTDB): domain Bacteria; phylum Bacteroidota; class Ignavibacteria; order UBA10030; family UBA8401; genus JAGVPT01. The sequence continues at coordinate 2,108 of CAYYHS010000453.1, read as the reverse complement.
GAGGGTATGCTCATCGGGAGGGACGCGTTCCCGTCTGAAGAGGAGCAGTACCGCGATTACAAATCGATTGCCGAACGGGTCTTTCCGAACCGGGTCATCATGCGCACATTCGATATCGGGGGGGATAAAGTGTTCGCGCAATCGTATTCCGAGGAAAATCCGTTCCTGGGATGGCGCGGCATTCGTGTTACGCTCGACCGTCCCGAAATATTTCTTGCTCAGATGCGGGCGATGCTCCGGGCAAGCACGAAGAAAAACCTCTGGGTCATGTTCCCGATGATCTCAGGCGTGACGGAAGTGCGTCGTGCAAAAGAACTCGTGGTGCAGGCGAAGAAGGCTCTGACCGCTGAAAAGCTTTCATTCGATGAGCACATGAAGATTGGTGTGATGATCGAGGTTCCTTCAGCCGCCGTCGTTGCGGGAGATATTGCGAAGGAGGTCGACTTCCTTAGCATCGGTACGAATGATCTGATCCAGTATCTGCTTGCGGTTGACCGGGGAAACGGCATCGTATCGCAGCTGTACCAGGAATTCGACCCGGCCGTATTGCTCACAATCCGCCACATCATCAAAGAGGCGCATAAGAATAAGATCCCGGTGAGCATGTGCGGTGAGATGGCGGGCGATCCGATCGCAACACTCCTCCTCGTCGGACTCGGGCTGGACGAATTCAGCGTCATCCCGTATATCCTTCCGGAGATCAAAAAGATTATCCGCTCCGTCACGCTGCGCGAGGCACAGAACATTGCGGCAAAAGCGTTGACGTTTTCTACATGGGAAGAAGTGAAGGAGTTTCTCGTTGGCCACTTAAAACGCTTAACGCCCGACATCCCGCTTCCCGAACATCTGGCCCAAGACTCGACCGCTGGTTCCGGCGCTCAGCCTTAACCTCAATCGTAACCTTAGCCTTAATCTCATGCTCAATCTCACCTTTCCATCCATAGAAAGCGATCCATCATGACGACCATCGACTACTCCCATCTCGATCCATCAAATATGCGCGGCTTGATTTCCGGCTTTCCACTTCAGGTGGAAGAAGCGGTCGCCATCGGCGAAGCCTCAAAGATACGTTTCCCCATTTCGAAGATTCAGAACATTGTTGTCAGCGGATTAGGCGGATCTGCCATCGGCGGAGATTTGCTCCGTTCCTATCTTGCGGAGGAATTGGATGTTCCGATAGCAGTGAGCAGGCATTATTTTCTCCCCGGCTATGTTGATGAACATACGTTGGTGATTATCTCGAGTTATTCCGGCAATACGGAAGAGACAATTTCTTCCCACAAAGATGCCGTGAAACGAAAGGCGAAAGTTCTTTGCGTTACCTCGGGCGGGATGGTCAAGCGCTCAGCGGAAAAATGGAAGCAACCTGTTATCACCATACCCGGCGGACTTCCACCGCGAGCCGCACTCGGTTATTCTTTTTTCCCTACCTTGATCGCTCTCGCTAAACTCGGCTTTATCAAACCCAAGAAGAAAGAAATACGTGAGACCATCTCATTGCTAAAGGAGAAAGCGAAGGTCTACGCAGACGCCGGTTCGCCGGAAAATAAAGCATTCCTCATTGCGCAGAACCTTCACGGCAAGCTCCCGGTTGTGTATTCCTCCGCCGATCGATTCGATACGGTCAATGTGCGGTGGCGCGGACAGATGTCTGAGAACGCCAAGACCCTTGCGTACGGTCATGTGTTCCCCGAATTGAATCACAATGAGATCGTCGGGTGGGAAGTTCTGAAGGATGTGATGAAGAAGATTCACGTTGTCCTTCTTCGGGACACGGGCGACAATGCCCGCGTGCAACTCAGAATGAACATCACCAAAGAAATCATCGGAGGATTTGCCGACGGCATCACCGAAGCCTGGAGTGAAGGAAAGAGCCTGCTGGCGCGCACGTTCTCGCTGCTGTACCTCGGAGATTGGGTAAGCTTCTATCTTGCCATGGCAAACGGCGTTGATCCAACTCCTGTGAAAAAAATAGACTTTCTGAAAGAGGAACTGTCGAAGGTGTCGTAAAGTGATCCAAAATCCAGTTTTCGTCGGATAATAATGCCTTTGGCCTACCTTGACTTTCATCACAACACCGTGTATATTCACGTCACAATGAATTGACG
>CAYYHS010000452.1:0-2953 GCA_964471785.1 uncultured Chitinophagaceae bacterium | reverse complement strand
CGAAACACACCGAAGAGTGCCCGGTCTATTCTCGCTTTTTGTGCTGTGCCTTTTTATAAAGAGGTCGCGCGATCCATTGTAGTAAACACCCAGTAAAGAGACAATCACATGGCAAAGAACGCGAATGATAAGTTATCTTTGAAGATCCTGTATCTCGAAGAATCTTCTCGCGACATCGGAATTATTCGAGAACAGTTAAAGGATGCGGGATATGACGTCGACATGCATTGCACGGAGAAGAAAGCGGAGTATGTTTCTTTGCTCCGCAAACAGGCGTTCGACGTTATTCTCAGTAACTTCACACTGTATGATTTCAACGCGTTCGATGCGTTACGCTTAGCCAATGAGATCTCCCCCGGAATTCCCTTCATTTGTATATCCAGTTCAATTGGCGAAGAAACCGCGGTCGAACTCATAAAACGGGGAGCCGCTGATTACGTCCTGAAAGATCGGATCGCGAGACTTTCTTCTTCTATTGAACGGGCGCTCGGTGAAGTAAGGGAAAAGGAAGCCCAATGGCGCGCTGAGGAAGCATTGAATGAAGGCGAACAACGGTTCCATCGTTTGTTTGCCGCCTCGCCCGACGCATTGATGTTAATAGATCCCTTCGATTCCACCGTCGACTGGCCCATCGTGGAGTGCAATGAAGTTGCCTGCCAGATGAACGGGTACACGCGAGAGGAACTTATTGGCAAGTCGATCAATATCCTCAACGTAACAGAAGGGTCTTCGCAAGACAGAACGGCCTATGTCGAAAGCATCAGACGGGAAGGCGTGTTGCATCTTGAGTCTTCCCATCGCCATCGCGACGGGCATATTTTTCCGATCGAGATCTCTACATCGATGATTACGTTCAAGGGGCGCGAGCTGTTATTAGGGATTGACCGGGATATCACCGAGCGCAAACGGGCGGAGACAGCGGTTCGGCAAAGCGAGGAACGGTACCGTGCGTTGTTCACATTGTCACCTAACGCGCTCTATGTTCATGTCAACGCCCGCATCGTTGTTGTGAACCCGGCTATCTGCCACTTACTCGGTGCAGACGATCCGTCGCAATTGATCGGGAAGTCGGTCTTCACAATTGTCCATCCCGAATACCACGACCTGATGCGCCGGCGCTGGGATCTGGTGTTTAGCGGCCACCCCGCTCCGCTTCTCGAGGAAAAATTCATCCGCCTGGACGGCGCCGTGGTGGATGTAGAAGTGAGTGCGGTCGCCATCGATTGGCAGGGAGCCAGAGGAGTGCAGGTCATTGTACGCGATATCACCGACCGTAAACGGGCGGCGGAGACACTCCGCGAGTCCGAAGAAAGATTTCGCATGGTCTTCGAGAACGTGCTGGACGGCATCTCCATTTATGACCGGGACCCCGACCCGGCCAAAAGGAAACTCATTGAATGCAACGAGCGATACGCCGCTATGGCCGGCCGGACCCGTGAAGAACTTCTGCGCCTCGGAAACACGTTCGGCCTCATGATGCCGCTCGACGCGAACACGAATGCTAATCGTTTGGAATCCCTTGAGAAGGGTACGGCATTTCAGGGTTCCTTCTCGTGGGTTCGGCCGGATGGAAAAGAAAATATTGTCGAGTATGTGGGCGTCCCGGTGTCGTGGCGGGGAAAGTTACTGACCATCGGCATTGACCGCGACATCACCGAGCGGAAACGGACCGAAGAAGAATTGCAGAAACTCAACCAGCGAGATAAAGATGCGCTCAGCATCGCTCACATGGGGCACTGGGAATTCGATATTTCAACAGCGCGGTTTACATTCAATGACCAGTACTACGAATTACACGGCACGACTGCCGAGGAAGCCGGCGGGTATCTGATGTCGGCAGAGAAATTCGCCGGCAGATATGTTGACCCGCACTATACTTTTTCGGTGGGGGAGGATATTCGGCGAGCAATCGAAACAAAGGATCCCGATTTCCAGGTTCAGAAAGAAGTGCGTATTCTGCGGGCGGATGGTCAACCGCGCGACGTTGCTGTCTGGTTCCGGATCGAGAAAGATGCTCAGGGTCGAACCACCAGACTGCTCGGTGTGAACCAGGATATCACCGAGCGTAAAAAGGCTGAAGAGGCCAAGCGTGAGAATGATGTCATGCTTGAGCTTGCGTTGAGCGCGGCACATATGGCTTGGTGGAAAATGGATATCCCGACCGGTGCTATTTCTTTCGAGAAACGGAAGGCTGAGATGCTCGGCTTCCCGCCAGAAAAGTTTAAACACTATATGGATTTCATGGCGTTGGTCCATCCCGAAGATTATGATAAGGCGATGAATGCCATGCGCCTGCACTTCGAAGGGTCGGCGGATAAGTATGAAGCTGAATATCGGATTGCAACGAAGTCGGGTGAATATGAATGGCTCTATGACATCGGCTCCATTACAAAAAAAGACCCGGAGGGAAAGCCGCTCACTGTTGCCGGACTTGTTATTAACATCACCGAACGCAAACGTGCGGAAGAGGCTTTGCGTCAGGCGCAAAAACTGGAAAGCATCGGAACATTAGCGGGGGGCATTGCCCACGACTTTAACAACCTCCTCAACGCTATTCTGGGCCAATCGATACTTGCCATCAATAAGTTGTCGAATGAAAATCCGGCAAAGAATCATATCGAGAAATCGGTGAAGGCGGCGGAACGGGCCGCTGATTTGACGAGACATTTGCTGGCGTATTCAGGTCAGGGTAAATTTGTTACCGAAGAGATAGACCTGAATCGTCTCGTCAACGAAAATATTCAGATACTGGAAGTCTCTGTCCCAAAGACCGTGCGAATAATGTTCGAACTAGACTCTCGCTCGCCTCATATCCAGGGTGATGTCAGCCAGATCCAGCAAGTTGTCATGAACCTCATTATCAACGCGGGAGAAGCAATTGCGCCCAATCCCGGATACATCACCGTTCGTTCAGGAACGATTGAACTCAGGGGAATGACACGGAGTACTGGAA
>CAYYHS010000451.1:0-2958 GCA_964471785.1 uncultured Chitinophagaceae bacterium | reverse complement strand
ATTCTAAATCATTCGGATAAAACTGTTAACCGAATTTGCAGAATTATTGATCGACCTTTGTTGATTGTTCATTGTTTACTGACGACCGATCGCTCATGTACCGGGATTACGAACTTCAGCGCCGTATGTGTATCAGAAAAGCCGACAACCTTTGTATCAACAAGGCCAGCCTTTTTCCCTGCGGCCATCACGGCCGCCTCTTTGAGAATCGCCGCTTTACCTTTAAGAGAGACAATCCAAAGCCCGCCGTTGCTTTTGAGAAACGTTTTAACTTTGTTCAGTTTAGCAAGATCCTTCTCAGTCTTTGCGCCGAAAAAAATCAGGTCGGAGTCCTTCTGAAATCCATCCGAGACACCGCCGACCGCTTTCTCCTTTAGCTCCTTCAAAAACTTTCTGTCGTCAATCCCTTTAACACTGACGCGAGAATCTTCTTTGACTCCAAGCTTTTCGAGCACGCTCTTTGGAGTAAGAATCTTCTTGAGCCAGATTTCTGCTTTGTCTTTGAGTTCAAATGATGCGACGCCGTCGTGAAAGTCCACTTGCAACACTCCCTTGCTCGCCCGGACAGAGTGCATGTTACGGAATGGAATCTTCAGACTCCGTTCCCCCCTAAAGACGAGGTCGTTTGTTTCGAGAAGCGCCCTCCCCTTAAACGTCTTGCCTTCATATTTCATCACGCATGAAATTTCCGCGCCCATCGTCGATCTCCTCTCGACCGTTTAATTGACCGTCGTCAGTTTGTGGAACACTTCTTCCAAACTTGTTGCTTCGCGATGCATTTCCAGAATCACCCATTTCTCGTTCACCGCCTGGCGGAAAATTTCTTCCCTTATATCATCGCCTTTCGAAGAAGTTATCACCAACCTATGGACTCCCGGCGAAGGGCTGTCGTAGCTAACATTCTCTACGTGCGAGAGCCCCTTCACTTTCGGGAAGATCTCGGTCATGCCATTGCTCACGTCTGCTTTCAGTTCCACCGTGACTATCTCGGAGCCGCGAAATTCCTTTTGTAATTGATCCGGAGTTCCGTCAGCCGCGATCTTCCCCTCGTTGATGATAACGACTCTGTCACAAGTTGCCTGAACCTCGGAAAGGATGTGCGTGGAGAGAATAACGGTCTTCGCCTGTCCGAGTTTTCGTATAAGGTTTCTGATTTCTACAATCTGGTTCGGATCGAGCCCGCTGGTCGGTTCATCGAGGATTAACACATCGGGGTCATGGATCATAGCCTGCGCAAGCCCGACACGCTGGCGGTAACCCTTTGAAAGTTCACCGATATCTTTGTGCCGCACATGCGTTAATCCGCACTCTTCGACCATCTCCCGCAATCTCTGTCGTATCTGTGCCTTCTCCATCTTATGAAGCTGGGCCGAGTACTCAAGATATTCCAACACATTCATATCAAGGTAGAGCGGATTCATTTCTGGAAGGTAGCCGATCTTTCGCCTTACCTCGAGAGAATGATCCGCAATGGCATAGTCATCAACCGTTACCGTCCCCGCAGAAGGAGGCATGTAACAGGTGATAATTTTCATCGTTGTCGTTTTGCCTGCCCCGTTAGGTCCCAGGAAACCGAGAATTTCTCCCGTTTTCACGTCAAACGAGATATCGTCCACGGCCTTCTCATGGCCATACAGTTTGGTCAGATTACGGACAGTAATAGACATAGAGTTTAAATCGATGTTTGTTTCAAAATGAATTGAAGCGGCATGTTTCAGTACAGCAGATCTCGTTCACAGTACCCGGCATACATTTGCCCGCGTTTTTCTATCAGCCCGTTTGGACGAATTGAGAGCTCATTTTGTTCCCGGATGTAGAAGCCTTAATGCTCAACAATGGCAATGAAAATAGCAAAAAATTGAAAACATGTCAACGCAGAAGAACGAAAAATGTTTGCGGGGACGCTGCCAATACCATCCTCCGACTTCACCCCCAAACTCATCTCACCCTTTTGCTGGGATTCATTAGGCTCATCGAAGAGCACTTCCAGATCCGCTATTGCTGTCGAAGTCAAGGTCCCTTAATTGCCTTGGGCCGTTCGAATGATCTTGCTGACATCGAAGCCCTTCTCCCTCGCACGGTCAAGAATGCTCTGTATAGCACTCTCTTCCATTTTCGGAGTGCGTGAAATAATCCAAAAATATTCTCTCTTAGGTTCGCCGACAACGGCATACTCGTAGTCTGCACCGAGCTCGATAATCCAGTAATCGCCCCAAACAAAGGGAAGAAAGGACAAAATCGCTGGGGCGAATCTCACCTTTAGTTTCGTGTTCGGCCCATTGTCATCGGCTATTCTGGCTTTCCCCTCCGCTTCGGTGGTGCTTCCATCTCCCGTACGGCAACGATTAACGACCTTGATCGTTCCATCTTCCAACAAGGTGTACGTCGCAGTAACGTTTCCCACGCATTTAGTCTGAAAACTATTCGGGAGGCGGGCGATTTCATACCATGTTCCGACGTATCGATGAAGGTCAATCGACGGCACCACTTCGAGCGTCGCGTTCGAGTTCACTTGCGCCACCAGTGGAACGCCGATGGTGGAGGCGATGAACATGCTAGATGCAGAGATGATAATACTATTCATTGCTTTGACTCCTTTGATGTTCGAACAGTCGTGCAAACCCGGGATACGGTTTTAGCGGGATCAGTTCAAACGATATCATGCGATTTTTGACAAGTGGAAGAGAATCTAAGATATTTGAAGCCTCCGGTACATCAACGCATTCAAGGATCAGAACGGCTTCTTCCCTGTCTGCCCGAAAATACAATTCCCGGATTGTCCCTCCTTGCGTGAGTTCCCATGCCCGGGCTGCTTCGGCCTGAAGAAGTTGCGGAGTGAATCGGTCGTCATTGACGCCGCGAATATTTTTTTCGATTGCCAGGATTTTCATTATGCTTCTTCATTATGATTAAGTAGTGGGATTCTGTGCTGCGGCCTGGACGTTGGCCTCTTTTCCG
>CAYYHS010000450.1:0-2959 GCA_964471785.1 uncultured Chitinophagaceae bacterium | reverse complement strand
AACCTGAGTTGAGAGTGCTTACTTCATCAGGACGAGCTTCCGCGTTACTGAAAAGCTTCCCGCTTCCAGTCTCGCAAAATAGACACCGCTTGCAAAGCGCGAGGCATTCCATTCGAGACCATACGTTCCCGGATTCATCCTCTCGTTGACGAGCGTTGCCACTTCTCTTCCGAGAATATCGTACACCTTGAAAGAGACCAGTCCTGCCTTGGCGATCGAGAATTGGAAACGTGTCGATGGGTTGAATGGATTCGGATAGTTCTGCTGAAGCGCAAATTCTTTCGGAGTTACGTCCGACACCTCTTTCACCGAGAGCACGATATTGTCGGTTCCACCCGCCTCGACATACCGTTGCTTGAATTCCTGAAGATAAAGGTTCGCAACCCTCTTGCTGTGAAGAATGAGCGTGTTTTCGTCATTTGCGGTCTCCGCTGAACTTGACCAGTTGTGCGAGCCGGTCACAACCACATTCCCTTCCGAAGGAACATCCGCGTCAATCACGGCGTATTTATGGTGGAGCAAGCCAGTGAGGCTCGCGGCTTTGAGAAGCACGTCCACGCCCCCGCTCTTCAACGTCGAATAATCATTCCCGGTATCAGTATTGTTGTCCAACACCACGTGGACCTTTTCGCTGGCCGCCTTTTTCGCAATGAGCGCCTGAGCAAGATCATCTCTCGTAAAAGTCAACATACAGATATTGATAGAGGATTTCGCTGCGTTAAGAACTGACAGAATCTTCGAGGTCGTTTTATCCGAGGGGCTGAAGTACGATTCTATCGGTATTCCTCCGATGACAAATCGGTGTGGAGTGATGTCGGCCTTTCTATAACCGAATCGCGTTGCCGCCTGGTTAGGACTATCGCCGCTGCTACCCCACATCTGATTGAATTCCAGCGTGTAGGCCTCCGCCAGCGAACGATCCTGGATTTCGATCACGTTCTGCGCGTCGTCGTTTGTCCCCGGGTCTGTTGCGTTCCACGAACCCATGATCACCCAATCAACTCTCGACGAACTAGTATCGCGGTGATCGAACACATAAAACTTATCATGCATTAATCCGGCCCCCGCGTCTACAAGGTCGTAGGCGTCGTCGATCACGACGACTCCGGCGTTCTTTAATGTATTCCACGGAGCGGTGGTGATATTGTCGTGTTCACCGATGACGCGAACTTTCACTCCGCGGCTTCGGGCAGCCAAAAGAGCCGACGCAATATTTGCCCCGACGGTACCGCTGCAACTATACGTACACATGTCGATCGAATATTTCGCTTGGCTGATCCGGTAGAGTAAGACCTTCGAAAGGTCGGTGACCTTTGCGCTCTCGGCAAGTGCAACAGAATAATTCACGGTATGATTAAAATAAACCCGCAGCGAATCGGTCGAGGTCGATCCAGTGATGAATATGGCGTCTCCGGTCGCATCTGCCCCCGATAGGTCGCTGGCAATCACCTGATAATGATAAACCGTCGACGGTTTAAGGCCGGTGAGACTCATCGCATGGACGGTATCAGACGTTGACGCAACAGAATCGGTATAGGTAGAAGTGAGGCCGTACTTCACCGTCTCAACAGAGGGAGTGAGCGTCGGCCCGTTGATGGTCACCGACGTCGCCTGGATGTTTGATTCGTACGGAATTACTCTGTAGACCGGTCCCGGATGAAGGTTGATGTCCGCGGCTGTTCGCGGATCGACTTCGTAATCGGCAGTGTACGGGGCAACCGCCGGAGTCCCGGCCTTATACTGTTTGAGAATGCCGATGAGATCAAACGTGCCAGTCGGGGTAGTCCACGTCGAAGGAAGAAATGCGTCGGTCGTTCCCGTGGCGTCGGTGATCGTTCCGTTCGCCGCACTGTACGTGACGTCGTTGATGCGGACGAGCCTCCCTTCGTTTGGTTCTGTGAAGACATCTGTGTTGAATGTCTCATTGACATCGTGAGCAGTCATCAACATTGGATCCGGAAGAGGATTTCCGCTCGAGTGGAGAACGTACTTTGTCGAGTCGAGCGAAATCTCGATCAACCCGCGGAACTGTGTGATCGAACCGGTCACCGTCACGCTGTCCCCTACCTGATAGTTGAACGACCGGAATGGCCGGTAGATGCAAACCCCGGCGGTTGCGTCCTGCACGAAGATGTTCGTCTGGGTGCTGCTGAAATCGCCGGTGATAATTCCTGCCACCGTCACGGTCGCCCCCACTTGAAACGGTGCGACCGGGATTCCCTGTGCATCATTGACGTGGAGATCGATGATACGGACAGTCTTCAGAACAGAAACTGCGACGGTCGAACTGATCTGAACGGGAGTTCCGCCATTGAGCCCGGTTTCAACGATGAAGGCTGACGTGATCGAAGTATCGGGAGCAGTCAAGGAAGAAAGGATTACTTTTCCTGTATCCGAATTAGTGATTGCAACTTGGCCGATAGAGATCGTGTTACTCGATACCGATACGACGCCACCCGCGGCGCCGCCTGAGACAGAAACGCTCCCCGACGTTTGTGACCATGTCCACCCACTCGGCACAACGATAACAAGGCTGTCGATGGTATTTGTTCCATCTCCCGCCACCGAAATTGTGAATGAAGAGGTCGCTTTGGCGTTGACGGTGAGGGGAGATATCGAAGCGGTGCCCGTTCCATTGCCTCCTACCGTAAGAGCAGGTTCGGCAGGGCTTGACGAGTTTTGTGGTTGCGGAATCGCACGCGGGACAAAGTCGGCTGAATTGTTGTTCGAATCGTATCCGTTTCCGGCAAACTCCTCAGTCCCTCCAACTGCCATCATTGCTGATAACGAGGATGAACTGGCTTTCCGTTCCAACGAGATTCCTTGTGCCTGAACCGCAGCTGCCGTTCCTTCACAATTCGTTGCCGAAGCCGTTCCCCAACCGAGCAGATCAATCGTGGTTCCGCTCTGGTTGCGCAGAAAAACTCCTCCGCCTGAATTACCTAAGCCGAGCAAAATT
>CAYYHS010000449.1:0-2960 GCA_964471785.1 uncultured Chitinophagaceae bacterium | reverse complement strand
AAAGGTTCTCCACGATGAACAGGTCATCGCAAGACTCGGCAAAAGAGTCGATGAACGGCGGCTGATACAACAAGAAAACTTCGAGCGGGCGGCAAATTTTCTGGCTGCATACCGCCGGACGTCGGAACGATTGGATTCTGACCGTATCACAGCGGTTGGGACGAGCGCCATCCGCGATGCGTCAAACAGGAAGGAATTCTGCGAGTTCGTCCATCGAAAGACCGGCATCACGATAGAAGTGCTCACCGGAGAAGAAGAAGCCGAATGGACCTTTCAAGGAGCTATCGGAGAAAACAGCGGCACATCCGAGACATTTACTGTGCTCGATATCGGAGGTGGCAGCACGGAAATTATTGTCGGGACTCGAGCAAAGACTCTCCAGAAGGTGAGCCTTGATATTGGATGCGTCAGGATCTCCGAGCGAGTCCTTCGATCACTCCCACCGACGAAAGAAATGATCTCCAACGCCCGGTCTGTCATACGGGAGGCACTGGGAAAGGTTGAGTTTGACAGCATCAATGCATCAACAGCTGTTGCGGTCGCCGGAACCGTAACAACATTGGCGGCAATCCGCCTTCGATTGGCTGAGTACGATCCGACAAGAGTCGAGGGATTTGTACTACGATTGCGAGATGTGGAGGAGGAATTCGACCGTCTTAAAGAGAAGACGATCGATGAATTGCGTACGATTCCTCAAATCTCGCCGGGGAGAGCAGACATTCTTTTGGCGGGTGTATTGATTCTGCGAGAATTAATGGAATGGGGACATCTCGACAAGATAACAGTGAGCGACCGGGGTCTGCGGTATGGAATTTTGCTGCGCGAAATTCGCCGGTCTCAGGGCTATCATTGAAATTCCGCGGAGACTATTCTCACCTTGCATTTCGCACATGCGAGGTCCAGCTTTCCCGTAGAAATGCCGGAGAAGGTCTCTTGTGTTTTTCCTATCATTGTAGTCGATAATTTGTACTGTTTTACCCCAACCACTTCGCCCCCTCCATCATAGTATGTAAACTCCAGGACAACCGACGAGAGCTTGTGAGTGGATTCGTTGTTAAGCTCGACCGAATGGGTAGGGTTCGTTCCGTCCGCGCTGTTCGTCATCGACTGATCGAAGATCGTCACTTTCCCTAATTCTTCGCTCCCGGGCGCCTTCGGAAGCATGCTTGTTTCGAGCGCGTTGATCTGCTGGAGCTTCATCTCAGCTTCTTTATACAACGGGCTTTCTTCAGGAATTTTTTCGTAATAGTATTGCGCGACTTCGTACTCTTTTGCATCGAAGTACGCATCCCCTTTTTTCATGTTGACGGGGGCGCGTTCAACAGAGTTGTCGCAACCGGAGAACAACAATAGAACCATAAGAATGATAGTGCGTTTCATTCAGATCTCCTTTCAAAAACGTCAGGTTGGAACTGCCGTACACTTGCGGACGACATCTTCCAGAATTGAAACCGCTTTGGTCAATTCTTCCTGCGTGGTATACTTTCCCATAGAGAATCGAATACTGGCCCGCGCTGTCTTGATGTCCCGGCCAATCGCCTGAAGGACATGCGAGGGTTCCATACTGCCGGAAGAACAGGCCGAACCGCTCGTGACGGCAACACCATCAAGATCCATATTCAACAGCAGCGCCTCTCCGTCAAGGTCGATCTTTCGGCTGTCGAACGAAATGTTAACGATGTGCGGAAGCGCATCAACGGCATCTCCGTTGAACACAACTGAATCAAATTTCTCTGAAATCAAACTCTTGAGCTCGGCCTTCAGTGCAGCAAAGCGAGAGCAGTTTTCCTCGAGGCCAACCTGGCTCATTTCGAGCGCCGCGGCAAAGCCAACAATCAACGGTATGTTCTCGGTCCCGGCTCTTCTATTCCGCTCCTGTGCTCCGCCGTGGATGAATGAATCCACTTCGATCCCCTTTCGAATAAAGACCGCACCGATCCCCTTTGGCCCATAGAATTTGTGGGCAGAAATGGCGAGCAGGTCCACATCGAGGGTTCGTACATCGACCGGGATCTTCCCGACCGATTGCACGGTGTCTGAGTGGAACAGGACTCCCTTCTCATGCACGACGCGGGCAATCTCATGAATATCCTGAATTGTTCCAATCTCGTTATTCGCATGAATGACAGACACGACGGCCGTGCGCGACGTAATTGCGGAATCAAGTTCCTCGGGGTCAACCTTGCCCGTCGCGTCAACGCGAAGAACAGTCACATCAAAACCATTCAATTGAAGATACTGAGCCGCATGCAGAACTGCGTGATGCTCTATCGCAGTAACAATGATGTGATTCTTTCCATGAACACGATTAGCGGCATACGCCGCTCCGAGAAGGGCATGGTTATCGGCTTCGGTGCCGCCGCTCGTAAAAAAAATCTCCCCCGTTTTTGCGCCGATGGCTCGTGCGATGCTTTCCCGGCTCTCTTCGAGAGGGATTTTGGTTTCTCTGCCGAAGGCGTGGATAGACGACGCGTTGCCGAAGGAATCGGAGAAGTACGGGAGCATTGCATCGACCACCGCCGGGTCGACGGGTGTCGTCGCGCTGTAATCCAGATAAATTCGATGAGTGAGATGCTCCATGGTGTAAAAATATATTAAGTCCACGTTGAAGAATCAACCGTCGGGTGTGAACGTGGAAAGGAGCAATATCCACAAGGCCCGGAAACAAAAAAAGAGTGAAGGGGAACCGCCGCTTCACTCTTTTCCACATCCTTCCAGAACCTTTTGTTAACGGTCCTTCATTCTTTCCCGCTGTACGTCTCTGACAGCTTGCCGCAGTTCCTTCACGAAATTTCGTTCGAACACGATGTACACGGCGATCTGTTTATTCGAGAGGATTTCTTTGAGTTCCGACAGGAATTTCTGTCGTTCGCCCGCAATCTTCTTGTCGATTTCGAGGAGAGTGTCGTAAATTTCATCGAATTCCCCGTCGCTGGCGTTGGAGCGCGACAGCGTGTCCA
>CAYYHS010000448.1:0-2960 GCA_964471785.1 uncultured Chitinophagaceae bacterium | reverse complement strand
CGGAGCTAACCCGAATGAATGTATCTCGATGCTGCGTGCCCGCAACGTTCTCTCTATTACTGGCAATCACGACCAGGCAGTCATCGATGCGGAGAAGGCCGGTTCGTTGAATGATTTTGCACGTCAGGCCATAGACTGGACTGCGCGACAACTGACTCCCGAGAGTTTTAACTTCCTTTCCCGCCTTCCGTACACGATCGTTGCTCACGATTGCACGTTTGTTCACGCGTCACCGGATGAACCGGAAGAATGGAATTATATTCTTTCGGCCTACGAAGCGCATGAGCAATTCCGCTTCTTCTCAACTTCAATTTGCTGGATTGGACATTCGCACCGAAGCGGCATCTTCTGCGAAGACTTGAAAACAAAAACGGTGGAGAGGGAAAAGCGTTATATCATCAATGTCGGCAGCGTGGGCCAGCCGAGGAACGGAGACAGCCGTCTTAGCTTTGGGATCTTCGATACGGATCGGTGGGAGTACGAACACGTCGTCTCTGAGTACGACGTCGAACTGGCTCGGCAAAAAATAATAGAGGCGGACCTTCCTCTCTATCTTGCGGACAGGCTTCTCTTCGGAGCGTAATGCCAGCCACTAGCAGATTGCAGCAAAAAGAAAACCGCGAAGACGCGCATGACGCCAAGATGAAAATAGATCTTCCGTTGCTTTCCCAGTTCAATAATTCTTCTTCGCCTTCGCGGTTGATTTTTCATGCTGCGGAAGCGATTCGACATCCGATTAGTCCGTGATTGCTGCGAGGGCTTGCTGGAAGGTCTCTTTCGACTGCATCCCGATCATCTTTCGTACGATCTCGCCTTTTTTGTTCACAAAGAAAGAAGTCGGAATGCCGCGGATTCCTCCGAAAGCGCTCTCAAGGTCGCCGTTATCGATGACGATAGGGTAGGTGAGATTGGACTGTGCGGCGAAATCGTGAACGAGTTTTACCACATCGCCGTCCCGGTCGACTGAAATCCCCATGATCTTGATGTTCTTGTCCCGGTACTCGTTGTTAAGGGCAATGAGGTCCGGCAGTTCGCGTTTACAGGGTCCGCACCACGTCGCCCAGAAGTTGATCAACACAACATTATCTTTGGAAAAATCCGAGAACGACATTTTCTTCCCTCCTTCATCAACCCAACTGAAGTTAGCAACTTTGTTCCCTTCATTTTTCTGAACGCCATTGACCTTCGAGACGTTCGCGATATAGTCGCCCGCTGCCTGTGATTGAGACGTCGCAGCCGATCGGGCAGATTGGTTATCCTGGTCGTTCTTTGAGCATCCCCCCAGTACCATCATGGCAAGTATCGGCGGAATTATGCTTTTATAGGCGAACATACGAAGCTCCTTTTTCGGGGATGATCGGAAGGGTCTACAGGGGGTCTTTGTCGCTGAGAAGGGCAACCATCTTTGCCCTCTCCATCTTGCTTACTGCCGCGCACAGCGTGTTCTTGTGACGCCAGAGTACGACGTTGCAAAGATCGGGAGTTTGTTCAAAGTACCACCCGGTTTCTGCCAAAGCGGCCTTGGCATTCTCGGGCAAACCTACTTTAGTGCCGCGCAATGCCTCATTCATGTCGACCTGGTAGACGTAGAGGATGCCTTCTCCTCCTATCTTGTATACAACGTGCACCAGTCTTATTCCATTGACGTTGGACAAGACGCCGCCGCACCAGTCGCATCCGTCGAGCGTCGCAACGCTCACTTCAAACGGAGTATCTTTCGAAAGGTAGTCCTTTACATCTCCCGGGTCGTGGCTGATGAGATCGGGTTTTAACAAGCCGGTCATTGCAGCGCTGTAATTGTTGATCGACTGTGCGATGATGTTCTTTTCCGTCGAGATAGGGATGGCGTTGTTCTTTTGAAGAAGAGAAACTGCCCCAACGGCATCTACGAGAAGTGCCACGAGAGCCACTGCCGGATTGAGAAATGCTTCTCCGAAAATCGAACGCAGCCAGCTGCCTGAGGATGATGCGGAGTTGCGGAGGGAGGAGAGGAGAGAAGCATAGATCTCAGTCGGAGTTGTCTCGTGCTGGATCCTCGCACGCACCACGCCTTTCGTTATCTGCTCCATCTCGTATTCACACCGGCAAGAGCGGCAAACGATTGCATGATCGTTGAAATGCTGCTTATGTCCGCCCCGAAGTCGATCGTCGACAGCTTCGCTGATCAGTTCCTGGAACTCTCTGCAGTCCACCGCTACTCCTGTCCTCTATAGATCTTCATAGGTCAATCCTTTCCCACAAACCCGCGCTTCTTTGCATACTCAAAAAGTTTTGAATAAAGAAGCTTTCGTCCGCGGTGGAGCCGTGACCGCACGGTACCGACTGGGCATTCAACAAACTCTGCGATTTCTTCGTAGGTTAACCCTTCGATGTCGCAAAGGATCACCACAGTTCTGAATTCTTCGGGAAGCGATTCAAGAGCATTCGTGACATCGTCGTCGAGCAGATGACCAAAGAGCTTTTCCTGCAGGTCATTTGGATCGGTTGAGTCTTCCCGTATGATGTTGTAAAAATTCTGGATATCGTTGTAATCAACGGTATCGGGCTCTTTCACGGCCTTCCGATAGAGGTTGATGTACGTGTTTTTCATAATACGGAACAACCATGCCCGCACATTCGTTCCTTTTTCATACTTATCCCAGAACCGATACGCCTTCAGGAATGTCTCCTGAAGCAGGTCATGAGCGTCGTCGGCATTCCCTGTCATACGAAGGGCATAATTATAGAGGATATCCGTATGGGGAACGGCTTCCTTCTCGAACTCCTTGTGGAGTCCCTTCATGGGATTGATGATGGCGAGTGAGAATACGAACATTCGATGGTCCCGGTGCAACGCGGAAAATAATCACGTGTGTGGTGCGAGGCATATCGGTATCGCTCGTGTTGACCGATAACCTCGCGTCGAATAAAACTTAAGAAAAAACAGAATGACATTCAATACGTCAGTTTGTATATTAGGC
>CAYYHS010000447.1:0-2971 GCA_964471785.1 uncultured Chitinophagaceae bacterium | reverse complement strand
TTAAAAAACCTCTCCCCCATTTTCAAATACCTGACGTCGTGGGTGTAATGATAGAGATAATAAGCCGATTCGATAATTTCGGGCCTCAGAAAATAGTGAGGATCGGTCAACTGCAGAGTCGTGTAATCCAACTCTTCCGGTTCAACGCCGTTAAGCATCCACATTTTGAAGCACGATTCCTCAAGCATCCGGGCGCGCGTCGTATCGCCCGACAGTGCAAGCACGGCTGGGAAAAATGCATCGAGCGATCCGAAATACGTTCCGGTTCGCTTCCCGGAATCCATGTTTGCGTGTGAATACCAAAGATCGCCGGCGGTTGTGTCTGCGAGGTAATGATTGATCGCGGTGATACTTTCTTCCCACATTTGTTTACAGTCGTGATCATCGAAAAGGATAGACGCCTTGAGGAGGTACTCATAATACGAGTCGATCGCTCCGCTGATGTGGCTGGACTTATCAACCCATTCGCCCGTCTCAATGTTGATCCACGTGCCTACCAGCCCGAGCTTCGAACGACGGTTGAAGAGTTGCACCGACGCATTCTTCGCTTTGCTGTAGTAGACAGGGTTCCCGCTTAATTTACTTAACGTTCCGAACTCGAGGAGTGCTGTACCGATTTCGGCAGGATTATTGATCGCGTCGCTGACTTTTCCCGTCATCAGGTTCACATTCCGATATGGCATGCCTGTTTTTGATTCATAGATCGGGAGCAGCCTTTTTCCCAGATCTTCGGCCAGAATCAGGAAACGATTGTCTCCGTCCAATTCATAGGCAGAGAGAAGCCCTCCCAACTCGCGAATGATAATTTCGAACGCTCTCACTTCCACATTCCTGTTGAACGACAGGCTGTCAAGAATTATCTGCTTCGCCTCTCCGGCCTCTTTTGTCAATCCCATCAGAAACATCGTGTCGAAAGCGTCGACAGGACTTAAATAGAGAGGCGAGCCATACCAGTCATGAGGTTTTTTAGACAATGGCCGGAGTTCGTCGTGGCCCCATGCAAAGTCTTTGTATCCATTCCAGGCGTGCAGAAACTCCCGCTTAACGGAGTCTGCCAAAGCAGCGCGATCCTGACCGAACGACGTCTTCGAGATTCCAGCCACCAGAATCAGAACTGGAAGAATTTGGCGAATGAATCTATTCATGAGATTACATTTGCGGGATTGATATACGTTTAAAAAGGAATTCCTTACGAATGATACATCGGTTATATGTCGCTCCGATGGAGTTCTGTTTCCGAGTTGCTCGTCGGATTCTACAAACATATCGCCCTTGACGGGGCCGATTTGAAATGGCTGGGATGCACGAGCACCGCGAGGTGCGCATGTTTGTAGTCATCCTATATGTTGTATAGCATAAGCCCCGTCAGGAACATAATGTTTCCATGAAGGGCAATCTCAGTTGGTGTCTCGCGAATCGAGAGAGTGGAGCGCAAAGGCATACGCGCCAATTGCGATGGCTTTGCTCGTTCCGATCTTTGAGATGCCGACTCCAATTCGCATTTCGGGATCGTATTTTATTTTCTTCTTTGTGCCGTATACTTCGATCTCCTTGGTCGATCCGCGAAGAAATTTCTCCAGTGCAATCTTGTCTTCCAAATTATAGACGTTTGCCACGAGTCTCCGGAGCAACGATCCGTCCGGTTTCGTAAAAGTGCTGTTCATTTCCTTGACAACCGACGGGAGGAAAACTTCGGACGCCCCGGCAAGCCCGCCCCCGATAACAACAAGACCGTCAATGAGTGTGATAGCGTTGGCAATAGCGTCGCCGACCGCTTCTCCTAGTTCTTGAAAGGCTGTCACGGCGGCAGCGTTGTTTCCGGCCTTCTTTCCGACACCTATTTCGTAAATATCTTTAGGTGTTGGAGCCTGTTCGAAAGTAACTCCTGCCTCCCGCGCGTACACTCTTCTCACCGCCCTTATGCTCGCACTCTCTTCGATGTTGGTTTGCGGAATCAGCTTGTTCCTCAATAGCCATATTTCGCCGGCAATCGAATTGTCTCCAATGAATAATTTTCCGTCGCGCACGATACCGGCACCAAAACCGGTTCCCAAAGTCAGGCCGAGAAGATTCTTGAACCGCTTCGCGCTTCCGGCTTTTTCAAGCAAACCGTTGATGGAAGGCAAAAAACCTGCGATTGCTTCCCCGTAAGCGTAGAGGTCCCCGTCATTATTGATGAAAACCGGAAGCTCAAATTTGTCGCGCAAGAAAGGACCAAGCGCCACTCCGCCGCGAAAGGCTGGAAGATTGGGGAGATCCCCGATAATGCCCTCAGGGTAATCGGCCGGGCCCGGAAAGGCAAAGCTGATCGCCGCCGGCGCGGAAGGCAATTTCTTTTTTATCTGTTCGAATCCTTCAACGACCGTGGAGAGACACCGGTCAAGGCTATCGGCGTGAGACTCAAGTGTGATCTCGTCGAGGATTTGTTCGTTTCCACGGAATGCAGTAAAGACGAAGTTCGTCCCTCCGGCGTCGAGCGTCATGACAATTCGTTTATCTGAGCGGTAGTCCATCTTCATAAAGTAAGTTTGAGGTTGATGTTAAGAGTAATATGCGTGGGGCCTTGAACCGGAAGTATCCAGAATGTCGGTTCCATCGTCTCCAGTTAAAGACTATTGATCGAAGACTCGACTCGTTACGGAACCACCATAAAATGGCAAACGAGAAAATCATACGCACATTCTAGACGATGTACTGGATACAGCATCATCGCGCAGCCGACAAACCCCCTCCGCCACCGAGGTTCTTCAGCGCGGTCCATCCTATATAGAGGAGCGCGATCAAAGGAATGATGAATCCGACCGAGATCGACGAATGGTCGGTGACAAATCCCATGATCGGCGGGACAATTGCACCGCCGACAATTGCCGTGATCATCAGACCCGAAAGCTCGTTCGTCTTCTCCGGCATTGAATCGACGGTAATTGAAAAGGCCAGCGGGAAAATGTTCGCAAAACCGAGACCTATGAGA
>CAYYHS010000446.1:0-2974 GCA_964471785.1 uncultured Chitinophagaceae bacterium | reverse complement strand
AGACATGACCGAGCTCGATCAGCTGCTTCATGTACCGGAAGAAGAGCGTCAGCAGGAGTGTGCGGATATGCGAACCGTCAACGTCGGCGTCGCACATAAGAATGATTTTGTTGTACCGAATTTTTGCCGGATCGAAGTCGTCTCCGACACCGGCGCCGATCGCCGTAAAGATATTCCGAATTTCTTCGTTCTCCAGAATTTTATGAAGACGCGCCTTTTCGACGTTGAGAATTTTTCCCTTCAGGGGAAGGATGGCCTGGAAGCGTCTATCGCGTCCCTGTTTCGCGCTTCCGCCGGCGGAATCTCCTTCGACAAGGTACAGCTCGCAATGCTCGGGATCGTTGATCGAACAGTCTGCAAGTTTTCCCGGCAGTCCCCCGCCATCGAGCGCGTTTTTGCGACGCGTGAGGTCTCGGGCTTTTCGGGCCGCTTCGCGGGCTTCAGCCGCACGGAGGCTTTTCTCGATAATGCGCTTGGCATCGCCGGGATTCTGCTCAAGCCAGTTCGCAAGCTCCTGTCCGACGACAGATTCGACGATACTCTTGACCTCGCTGTTCCCGAGTTTTGTTTTCGTCTGCCCTTCAAATTGCGGCTCGGGAACTTTGACGCTGACAACGGCGGTGAGACCTTCACGGAAATCGTCGCCGGTGAGCGTGATCTTGTCTTCTTTGACTAGATTGTTTTTATAGCCGTAGTTGTTCAGTGTCCGTGTGAGCGCGGTGCGAAATCCGACGAGATGGGTGCCGCCTTCATGGGTGTTGATGTTGTTGACGTACGAGAAAACATTTTCGGAGTATTGGTCGTTGTACTGGAGCGACACCTCTACTTCGACCATTCTGCCGTTTTCGTCTTTGTCCGAGCCTTTTGCGTAGACCGGCTTTTTCATCACCGACGGCCGCGTCGCGTCGATGTATTTCACAAATTCGACAATTCCTCCCTCGAAATGGAAGTGTTCCGTCTCTTCTTGTTTCGATCGGAGGTCGGTGATTTCAAGCGAGACTTCTTTGTTGAGGAATGCGAGTTCGCGCAGTCGCTCCGCAATCGTTTCAAATTTGAACGAGCGGTTCTTGAAGATTGACCCGTCCGGCATGAAGGTGGTTGTTGTTCCGGTTTTCCCCTTCTCCGCCTTGCCAATCATCTTCACCGGATCTACAGGGTCTCCTTTTTTGTATTTTTGGAAGAATGTTTTGCCGTCACGACGCACCTCGACCTCGAGCCATTCGCTCAACGCGTTGACGACCGAGACCCCGACGCCGTGGAGACCGCCGGAGACTTTGTAGGTATTCTTATCGAACTTTCCGCCGGCATGGAGCATGGTCATCACGACTTCAAGGGCAGACTTTTTTTCCTCGGCATGCATATCGGTTGGTATCCCGCGTCCGTCGTCGATCACCGTGACGCTGCCGTCTTTGTTGATCTTTACCTCGATATTCTTGCAGTAACCCGCGAGCGCTTCATCGATGGAGTTGTCGACGACTTCATAGACGAGATGATGGAGTCCACGTGCACTGACATCGCCGATATACATTGCCGGGCGGCGGCGAACGGCCTCCAATCCCTTCAGGACGGTAATGTCTTCGGCCGTGTATTCGCCGTTAGATTTCTTCACTTTAGATTTTGATGTCACTTCTGCCACGTAGAGTACCGTTCAATTGTTTAACGAAACCGAATATCTTTGATCGAATCTGAGTTCATTGCCTCGCGTACTTTCGCGAGAATTTCCTTCCGACGAAATGTCAACTCGGTACGCCATGGAGCCGCGGTGACCTTGATGACGAGGACATTGTTCTGGATCTTGTCGACACTGGTAATTTCAGCAATCTGGTTCCCGACGACTGAGGGCCAGATGTCGACAATATCGTATTGCTTCAATTTTTTCTCGAGACCGAGCTCTTGAAAAAGAGTGTCAATGACGTTGCCGAGCGATTGCGGCGAGCTGTTCGTCATGCCGCAGCCTCATGATGATGGTGGATGGCAGAGCCGTTAAGAACGGAGAACTTCCTCCGTGTGTGATCCCATTGAATCGTGTTCCGGAGGACGTGCTCGTCGGTGGTCGTGATGAACGACTGTCCGAGTGAGTCGATGAGCGTTAGCAGTTTGCGAGTCCGGTTTTCATCGAGCTCCGTAAAAACGTCGTCAAGGAGGATCACCGGAGTTTCGGCACACCGCTCTTTCAGATAGAAAAACTCCGCAATTTTCAGGGCAATCAAAAAAGTCTTGTGCTGTCCCTGCGATGCGTACGCCCGGAGCTGCAGCCCGTTCAAAGAGAAGACTACTTCGTCCCTGTGCGGGCCGACGAGGGTTGTGCCTATTCTCAATTCTTCCCGCCGCTTCTCCGCCATCTTTTCTTTGAACCGACGCACGACTTCCGAAGGCGCTTCATCGGCTCTCACCGGAATCTGCGGTGTGTACTCGACGGAAGGAATTTCCGCTGCGTTCGCCAGGGAAGTATACGCCCGTAGGATGTACGGGCTAAACTCCTCAAAAAAAGAAGCTCGTTTCTGAAGAAGCTTCGAACCGCGCAGGCTCAGCGTTTCATCCCATGGTTCGAGGGACGCGATATCGATCGCGCCCCGGTTTGCCTCCGACAATATCCTGTTGCGCTGCCGAAGCGCGCGCCGGTATTCCAGCATATCCTGAAGGTACGTTCGGCTCGACTGCGCGATCACAATATCCATAAACCGCCGCCGGTCAGACGGCGTGCCAAAGGTGATGCTGCTGTTCTCAGGCGAGAGGACGACAATTGGAAACTGACCGATCACCGAAGAAAATGTCTCCGGTTCCTTGCCGTCGATGAAAACTCTTTTCTGGCTTGTGCGGGATTCGTAGACTACGCGAACGTCGTGATTGACGGCGACGTCGGATTGGATCGTCCCCTGAACTTCGAAGAACTCTTTTTCCTTCTGAAGCGCTGTTGCGTCGGAACTGGCGTAGAAACTTTTCGTGAGACACAAAAACGAAAGGGCTTCCAGCA
>CAYYHS010000445.1:0-2978 GCA_964471785.1 uncultured Chitinophagaceae bacterium | reverse complement strand
GTCTCCTTGTCGCGAACGATACCTTCAATGCTACCTGTCGTTCCCGCCAGGGCAATATTCGTTGCGGCCAATACAATAAGTAGAACTCTCTTTAGGCACATCGCGGGCACGCCGAGTTGGTGTCCAAAAAAGGAGAGATGGGGGTATTTTTTTCCGTTGATGAACATGAGGGCGGAATTTCCTTTGATTCGTTTGTCGTTCGATCTCTTTGCAGACGAGCTTCATCCAGGCGTGATTTCAAAGAAATCACTTAAAATATACGATCCCTCCCCTTACGTTAAGGTCAAATTCTTGGTCGCCAATAAATGCCGACGACTGAGCATACAATTGAATCGTCACTCGCACATGGATCCTTATGGAAGAAACTCTCCAGAATGCATAACCGAAGATGCCGTAGTAGGGTACAATCTGATATTTTTTAAAACTGCGATAGAACCGCTTCCCCTTGCTATCTCTCAAATCCCATGTGACCCGGAATGGGAGCAAGTAATTAGGATCCATCGCCAGAATGCCGGTTTTGGAATCGTAGGCGGTACCCGGCACCATATTGCTTTCGGTAATCGGCAGCGTGGCTCGCACATCCGGCTTATCAACTGCCCAAAGTTCGAACTTTCCTGAGATTGATGCCGGACCGTAGAGGGTTTCTTGGTATTGATTCTCTTCAAAGAAACTAAATATGATTGGATTTGGGGCGTCGAGCTCGAGAACACTGTCCGGGCCGATGAGATCGCCGGTTTCGGCGTAGAAAACCGTATCCAGCGTGGCCGAAGGAACTATTGTCGCAATCGTTACCTTCGGCTCCTCATAGGTTGGGAGAGGGTCGTTGCATCCAGCTCCCGCAGCGACAACGGCGGCAACGAGCGCTATAGTATGAAAGGCAATTCTTGGTTTCATGCAGAGAAAAATTTTGCTGATTGTGTCCGGAAAATTTACAGCAGAACACCGTCCCACGAGTTGTTCCACAGCGTTACAACACGACGGTCATTCCCACCCTTGAAACTATGAATTCGTAAGTCCAAAATCAAATTGCTAACAGCGTCTCAGTGTCGTTGTGATGATGATGTCAGAGAATTGCGCTTTCGTCGTATAACTTCTATATTTAGCATATGGATGTCTCGAAAAGAAAATCCCATGCACATGGTTTCCTTGTTGCTTCAGCATTGAGTCTTTCTTTGTTGATGAACTTGCGATGTACAATCAATGACGTGAACGTCTCGCCTTATCCCGTTGTCACAATTGTCTCTCCGACGTCAACGACTCGGATTCTGGACACCGCGACAATCCAAGTGCAAGCTTCCGATGATAAGGGGGTTACCCGTGTCGAAATCTACATTGATGGAAAAATTCCCAAAGGGGGAAGAATTCTCTACGTGCCGTATAAATATTATTGGGATACCAGCTCGCTTTCGGACTCAAGTGTGCATCAAATCTACGCCAAAGCGTATGATACGGATAGTAATTCCACAACATCTCCGGTTGTCTCGGTCACCCTCTATAAATTTCAGCCTACAAATCTTGCGGGACATCTTATCGGGGATACGCTTGTATTCCTGTCATGGCAGGATAACTGTTCAAGAGAAACGGGATATGATGTTATCGAGCGGGTGGGCGATAGCCTCATCACCCTTGCGGCCCGGCTAGCGCCAAACACCACATCGGTCGAAATACCGGGAGTTTATTCCTCGACGCAGAATTACACGTTTTATGTTTGCGCAGTCGTTGACTCGCTCAAAAGCAATTTAAGCAATGCTCTCACTGTCTCTCCTGTTGTAACTGCTCCATCGGAAGTAACTGTGTCTACGCTTAACGATACACTTGTCGTTTTATCGTGGCAAAATCGTCTTCACTCGATAGCCGAGTATATCGAAGTCGATGAAGCACAAAATAACGGTTCCTTCATCCTTATCAAAAATGTCCCTGCGACCCTCGATTCAACGGCGCTCGTTGGATCCTTTACAATAGGGACATCGTATAATTTCCGCCTTCGAGGCTGGACAAGACACAATAATTATTCTCTCTACTCAAACATAGTAGACACGTACGTCATTTTCCCCGCCCCCAGCAGCCTCACTGGAACTGCAGGCAATCAATTTGCCTTGAAGTTGCAGTGGCACGACAACTCTACATTCGAAAAAGGATTTTCAATTGAGCGAAAAACCTCGACGACCGGCTTCGCGGAAATAGCGCGGGTCGGATCAAATGTCACTACATTTGTCAATTCAGGCTTGGATACAACCGCATCGTATTTGTACAGAGTCCGCGCGTTTACGGACATAAACGCGAGCGAGTACTCCAATTGGGCGTCATTGAGTTATACATTGAACTATTTTGAAGAACAGTCAATTCAAGCGGATGATCGAAACATCGGTGGGGTCGCGTTTGTCGGGAACAGTGACGATGTTATCAGCGGAGGCAGCGGCAACACGGCGAAGATGTGGGATGCAACAAATGGATCACTGGTGAGAACTTTCACCGGGAATTTGGCGCCGGTGACTTGCCTTGCCGTGAATTCACAGGGTTCGGTTCTTGTGACGGGGTGCGCAGACGGAAAAATCTCGATTTGGGATATTCCTTCGGCCTCCATAACGCAGACTATATCGGCTTTCCCGGTTTCGATCACTTCCGTCTCTTTGAGCCCTGACGGACAATACGTTGCGAGTTCAAGTATCGACAGTTCAACGATAAAAGTATGGAAGATCTCGGACGGTTCGCTCCTTTGGTCCGTCCCCGGTCATACGTCGCTGATCAACGCAATACTTTATTCACCGGATGGTGCCGACGTCTTCAGTGGCAGCGATGATCAGCACGTCAAGACTTGGAACGCATTGAATGGCTCGCTCGTGCACGACGCATTTGAACAATGGGATTATTTCAAATCATTGGCTGTAAGTTCTACTGCAAATATGATCGCAGCAGGAAGTATATCGCAATCAAACCCCTTGAACGTTTGGCAATTGACGACAGGAAACCCGCTCACG
>CAYYHS010000444.1:0-2984 GCA_964471785.1 uncultured Chitinophagaceae bacterium | reverse complement strand
CATCTGGACAATGGATAAGACGGGCGGTAATCTTCAACAACTAACGACAGGAGATTATTCTGATAGATATCCAGATGCTTATTGTGGGGGCGTGTACGATTCAGGTCTTGTCGCCTATTACCCTTTCGACGGAAATGCGAATGATTCGAGCGGAAATGGAAACAACGGATCAGTGAACGGGGTGACACCAGCGTCAGACAGATTTGGCCGACCAAATGGCGCGTACTACTTCAACGGAATTTCATCGTACATCCAAGTTCAGAATTCGCCCAGCCTTAATCCTCAGACCATTTCTGTTTGCGTTTGGGTTTTCTATCAGGGCGGCAGTGTAAATCCTCGAATATTTTCCAAATGGCAGTCTGGTTTCGGAGATGTCTATACCCTTTTTGAACAACCTGGCGCAGGAGGAGCAATGGCCTCATTTCTCCAAACCAACCTCACCGCATCCAACTTTCCAATAGGGCGCAATTTCTCTCAAGACACTTGGGAGTTCTTCGTTGTTGAAAAAGATATGGATTCTGTCCGGATCTTCTCAAACGGACAAAAAATACTATCAAGTTATTTTCCTGGAGCTCTCATCGTCAATTCTGGAAACTTAGTGTTCGGAGTGAATGGAGGAACGATTGGAATTCAAGATCATCTCCAGGGCAAATTGGACGATATCCGCATCTACAACCGAGTGTTGAGTCCAGCAGAGATTAGCGCTCTTTATCATGAAGGCGGCTGGGCTTTGACGACCTGGCAGTATCAGTTGAAAGCAACGGCAGGCTCTTCCGTTGACCACGACAATTACATTGGCGTGGCTTCTGCTGCGAGTGATGGATTCGATTCTTTGTATGATATCCCGAAGCCGCCGACACCTGTTGGCAATTATGTTCAGCTCTACTTTCCTCATCCCGAATACAACCTGCCGACGGGCGACAATCTTGCTCAGGACATTCGTGGTGATCGTGCCATCGGCGATACGACCGTCCGCTGGCACTTTGAGGTAAAAACCAATTTCGATACGACGGTGACAATCGAGGCCGTTCCGGATGGAAAGCTGCCGTCGAAGATCAAGACATTGCTTCGTGATCTCAGTGCGGGAACTCGCACCTTGCTTAAACCCGGTTCCATGACCTATTCATTCAAGTCCGGCGCAGGAACGAATGTGCGGAGGTTTGAGATCTTGATCGGTGATTCCCTTGCTCCTTCAGTCCTCGTCCTTAAGCCAAATGGAGGTGAAATCATCCGGTCTGGGAGGAACTACACCTTATCCTATGCTGCCAGCGATAGAAGCGGTATAGACTCAGCCCAGGTGTTCTACTCGACAAATAGCGGCATTACGTACAGTGCTGCGGCAACGATCGCAGGGAATCTCTCATCGTATACCTGGAATGCCCCCTCTGAGTATCTCAATTACCAGGGGAGCATAAAGATCGTGGCCACCGACTCGATGGGGAATAGTGCAAGCGATGCCAGCGACCATGTGTTTACGATTGCAGGAGACAGCCTCGCTAAACCTTTTACGGCGGGATGGACCCTTGTGGGATTACCACTCAAACCTACGGATTCCACATCGGCTGGAGTGTTTGGAGACGATATCTCGCAGCAGTTTTATATGTTTAATTACACACCATCTGGAGGATATCTGCGCAGCTCGGTTCTTTCAACCGGAGCAGGATACTGGCTTGGGCTCTTGTCAAATTGTACGCTCGACGTCACTGGGGCTCCATACACTGATTCATTAAGTGTGCCGCTGACAAAGGGATGGAACATCATCTCGAATCCGCTGGCCGTTCCAATCCCGAAGGGGAGTCTTATGTTTCGTCAATCAGGAGTATTGAAGAACTACGCCGATGCGATGAGTGCAGGATGGATAGCAACGGGATTACAGACGTATCAGCCTAACTCATATATCAGTCAAGACACACTTCAATTGTGGAATGGGTATTGGCTGAGCGTTATTCAGGACAATGTCTCATTGGTGGCCATGCCTCCTGTGATAGCATCGGTACCGGCCCAAAACACGATAGAGAAGACACAACACGCAAATTCACTCGACTGGCAGGTGAGCGTTGTTGCCTCTTACGCCTCAACACGCGACCAAACTCTACGCTTTGGTGTGAAGCCCGATGCGACGGTTGGGTTTGATCCGAAGTATGATGAACCGAAAGCCCCGGCTCCTCCGGCTGGAAAATACGTAGAATCCTACTTCAACTACCCAAGTTGGGTACCGGCGCTCGGGAGCAAGTTCAATGCAGACATCCGCAACCCGAACTCACAGCTAAGTTGGAGCTTCTACGTTGCTCCGTCCGACTCCGGTACGGTGAGCCTTACATGGACAGTGCCGACGACTGTGCCGGACAGCATTCGATTACAGTTGGTTGATGGCACGATGATAATTGATATGCGGAAGCAATTGTCGTACTCCTTTACGACCAAATTGCCCCTGAGTTTGAACGTGAACACGATTATAACATTGGTGAAAGAAAACACCCAGATCCCAACTGCATATGCTCTGGAGCAGAACTACCCAAATCCTTTCAACCCTTCGACCACAATTCAGTATAGCCTGCCGTACAGATCAAATGTCCGCCTCGCAATCTTCAATGTGCTCGGACAACGGGTTGCTCTTCTTTACGATGGGGAGCAAGAAGCCGGTTATCAGAGAATGCAATGGAACGCAGGTGTCTCGACGGGGATATACATTTACAGACTTGAAGCGGTCTCGATCGACAACCCGAACGATCAGTTTATCCAAGTGAAGAAAATGCTTCTGTTGAAGTAATTCCAAAATTATTGATTAGACAATCTAGCCCCAGACATTCACCATCTGGGGCGCTTTTTATGGTATACGAACTATGAGAACGAATCTATGGAGGTCTCATGGTTCAAGAAATTGTCGACACTCTCGCAACAGCTGCAGCCCGCATTGAAGAAACATCATATCCTAATGCAATCCTGCTGAAAAACTTCCCTCGCTGCATTCAGTTAGACTACCA
>CAYYHS010000443.1:0-2984 GCA_964471785.1 uncultured Chitinophagaceae bacterium | reverse complement strand
ATAACCTGAAGGTCGTTGGTTCAAATCCAACCCCTGCACCCAATTTAACTCCCTCACAGACCAAACGGTTGTGAGGGAGTTTTGGTTTCTGAAACTCCAGAATTCAAGGAATTGAGTTAACACTGGTAAACAGCTGCGAACACCTTTGGACGGTGGACCCAAAAGGGGACCCAGTGCAGCGGCCGGATTCCGACAGGGGAAGTGTCCGCCGAGCGCTCCGAAACGAACTCATAATCACTTGGTCAAGCAGCGTCTTTGAGAGGAGAACCTTCCGCCGGGGTGGCCTGCTTTGCCGTTTCTTTGCCGTTTTTTCGGCTTCACCACGAGTTGGGCACCAGGGCATGGGTTCGACGCGCGTTTTTCGGCGGCTGATATTTTTGGATTCAAAATGGCAATTTCTCGCGCGAAGCGCGGGTAAGAACCGGGGTTCGAGTCCCAGTGGGGACGCCACATAATGTTGCTGCTGTGTGATTAGCCAAAGTCATGTACGCCCCGTGGGGGCCCAATGACATGAAACGAAAGGAACCTTGGTGCATTGCGATGCAATCAAGGACTGGGCGGAAGAGCACCCCGAGATCAAATCGAAAATCGAAGAGCGCATCCGCAACGTGCCGGAGGCAAACCGTGAATGGGCGTTCATCAACGCCGCGAAGACGGAAGCCATGAAACAGACAGCGACGGCGTCCGCGAGTGAATCGTGGTATTTTAGCCGGAGTAGCGGAGTAAGTTTAGTCTGGTCCAATTCCTCCACGCCGACTGTCACGCAATGGGATAACACGAAATCCAGGAATACCTGCTGCTTGGTATTGAAGTCCGTGCTGATTTCGACTGTCTGTTGCCCTACCTCGCCTTTCAGAATCCTTGTGGAGTTGCCAAACTATGCAATATCTCCTCCACCTGTTTCTTGCTCTGCGGTGCGTGATCCAGTATGAATTTTTGCCTAGCACTAACGGCAACGGTAGAGGTTGTCGTGGTCGGTCTTCTATAGTCCAATGCAAACATATTTGTCCCTCGTAAGACTGTTGAGGGCGAGCTGAATTGCGGTCCTGGGCTAGGTCCACTTGCGGAAGCAACCGCCTTTGCCGTTGCAGCTGTAAGTGTAGCGAAAAGTTTGTCACTCACCCCTTTCAGTATCGCTTTCTTTTCCGACAACAAAATATCCGGATCCGCTAAGAGCAATGTCTGCCCTTTTACAATGTCGGCTTTAATTGCAGCAATGGCAGTAGTCCGACTAGCCTCATCGCTAGCAAGCGGAAGAGAAACGATGCTGAGTTCAGCGTTTTGGAGGGGGTTTGCCCACTCCCTTCCTGAATTGAGCGCTGCATCATCAGTATTTGAGTATAAGTTCGCTTGGCTATCTACAGTAATGATGAAGTAGGAAACATCGACGACGGGACTTCCGTTAAACAAGAGAGTCGACTGATCCCAAAGGAGCTGTGAATGACCAGCCGTATCGGGCACTAGATATCTTGCGTAAACTGTTGCGTTATCAGCACCGAACACCACATAGCAGCCAGTCCGTAAAGTTGACGACCCACCTGTAACTAAATCAAAACTGCCAGAAAGTCGGGCTTCGCTGCGACTCTGGTCAAAAAGCAGCTTATCGAAAACCTGCGCGATAGCCAAACCTCCATTCACTGCCGCGG
Organism: uncultured Chitinophagaceae bacterium; assembly: GCA_964471785.1. GTDB lineage: Bacteria > Bacteroidota > Ignavibacteria > UBA10030 > UBA8401 > JAGVPT01. The sequence continues at coordinate 1,338 of CAYYHS010000443.1, read as the reverse complement.
AAAGCTGGAAAGCGGGTATATCCTTAGAGACGGAGGAGACGCCACTGACGATATCCGTGACTGTGGAATCCGCAGAAGAATTAATTGCTAAATCGAGATGGAGACTCGCAAAATCCCAAGGCACGGCATCCAGGAAAAGAACACCAAACCCCATATCGTCTATGGTATCACCTGACTTTATAGGGCGCGGGGTCCCAACCCTAGTGTCGGCCACGTTAATCTGTCCGGACGACTTTCCGGAAAGTTTTGTTGTAGCGAAAGCGCGGGAATTCGAGTCGAATATCGCCGTTAGCCATCCCGTGTGGGCAAAAACGCGAACTGCAGGCACGCCGATCGTTGCATAGCAATTCCCATTCGCCAATAGCTTTCCATTGGACGTTTGGTTCACATTGCCACTCGAATCTTTATAGGAAATCGGCGTTGGCGACGACGTCGACGCGGCAGTAGGGGTTGAGTCGGCGAACAATGTCTGAATTGCAAGTAGAGCTGTGGTGAAAATACCTAATTGTATAGATTTCATGTCGCGCACGAGTTTCTGAGTGAATTAGTGATCGGATTCAGGAAATTTTTTGCCGAGTGCTGCATATCCACAGCCAACATCTCCGTGACGCATTAATTATATGCTCTTGGGAATGCTTTCGCGTTACGTTTCGATTACGACTTGCGCATGTTTCTTGTTATGCATTTTGCGCTATAGCCCGATTCCTTAAGAATTTGGGCTCCGGCTTGGTTGGCGGCGGATCCAACAGGCGGGAGCCAGAAAGCACGCGTTGCTAAATCTGACATGTTATTACCCTCCAGTTGCAATTCGGGTTATTGATCGACTCAGGGTATCATTCCCCTCCATCCAGTGCGTCCGATAAAAGCACCTAAATTTAGGGGCGAACAACCGGAAATGAAAAGATACCTGGCTGTGTACGTCGTCGAAGCGGTGATTCGAAAAACTCGTTCGAGGCCCTTGAGCTTAATGAAGCGCATCGGCTGGCGATTATGAGGGGATTTGGGTTGGTGGGCGATGGGGGCCGACACATAGTCGACCCCCCTTGGGCTCATGGTTTACGCCAGTGCCAGTCAGACCATGGTTTACGTCAGTAAACCAGTTCAAGTTGTTGGGCAACAAGCTCGGGGTCTTTGCCTCTGGCTCGTGGAATACGTCGCCGACAGTTTGACTAGGCACCATGTCTCGGCGTTTGCTGGTTTCGCCCCACCAGATCGAAGCAATAGGTAGTGTTAGAATTTTATACTGCGGCGTCACAAAATTCCGCTGGTCTCAGCTTTCTTTGCCGAGGCTTCACCCAGGTCTGGGCGGTTTTTTCCCCAATACGACGAGCTGGGCCA
>CAYYHS010000442.1:0-2986 GCA_964471785.1 uncultured Chitinophagaceae bacterium | reverse complement strand
CGGACACCACCGGCAACCTTACGATAGAGATCTGCTTTCCCTTTCGAGATCGGATATGGCTTCTGCAGAATCTGTGTCAATCGTCCGTAGGCCAGTTTAGATACAAGGCCGAACGCAAATCCAGGGGCGATCCCGAAATAATCCTTTGCAATAATGCGGACGGAAATTTGATTACTCGCTGAGATTACGAAAATCGTATACCGAAGTTCCTGCAGCCGTGCAACGAACTCCTTCATTGCCCGATGAATTCTTGGCACAGGAACAAGCGCTCCATCCACCGCAAGATAGGGCTCCGTTTGGTTCAACACTTTCACTGTCGCCTCCTCCACTTCGCGCACGGAAAGCCCGTCCATTGCCTCGACGACAAGACGATACGCGGCTGTTTGATCACACCGGAGAAATGATTGGTATTCACTCCACGTGCAACCCATTTTTGCACCGTCGGAGAGGAGTCGTGCGAAGACGGACTCTCCTATATCCCCGATGAGCAAAGTGTCGTCCAGGTCAAAAAGGGCGATTTTGGGATGGAAGCCAGCGGGCGAATGCACCCGAGCTTCAAGCGATTCGAGGTGATATCTCAAATGAAGGGGAATCATGAATCAGGAGACCGCAGCAGCGCGAGGCATAACCCCAACGGAATGAAACTGATGAAAAGAGACATCCGTGGAAGGAGTCTGGAACGGAATCGGCAGTACTTTGATTTCGATATTTATATTCGAACCGTCGTACGTTATTCGGTTGTACTTGATCATGTTGACCGGGTCATCGCAAACGGCCCCCGCCCCGTTCGCCAACTGGATGCCATTCCTCTCGTACAGCTCATTGCGATGCACGTGCCCGTGGAGTACGGCGCGAACTCCGAGAGAAGAAAATTGCCTTAGGATTTTCCGGCGCCGTTTCATCCTCATCGTTTTGGATTCAATGTTCCGCCAGAGATTATTGTCCGTTGATTGGTCGTTGAGATCGTTGAAGTGGTGATGAATGGCAACGATGGGAATGCGTCCATCCAACACATCACCCTCATCCAAGCAGGTCAGCGCAGAGAACTGGCTCTCGCTCAGCATTCCGTTGGAACCGAAGGGGTTATCCCAAAGTGACCACTGAGGAATTGAGTTCAAGCCGATGATTGCGTACGGGCCGACATGTTTTACGAATGGGAAAAGATTGCCATCGTCCAATTGCCGCACCCCCTCGAACGATTCGGCAAAGGCCTCCCGGAACAATGCGAGTCTTCGATGATAGTCCACCGTACGGATATGCCTGGGAAAACTAAGGACATCGACGGCCCGATGCGGCCCGCCGAACACATCGTGGTTGCCGGGAACGATAGTAAGCCTCTTGCTATCCATCAACCCGTACGTTGTTAAAATTTTTCTCGCGAGGTAATAGTCGTCCGGGTCGCCGGTGCTGACAATATCACCCGTGATGACCAGGTGGTCACAGCCATGCTCAAGAATTTTCCGCAGAAGTATCTTGAAAGACTTGATGTGTTCGCGGTAGTATTGCCTGCTGAGATGGGGATCGGAAAGATGGGCGATGGTGAATGTGGTGCCTGCCGCACTTGGGGCACTGATCGGGCCTTCAAAATGGACCGCGCGTTCAGCGATGAGATCGTTAGGCTGCGCGCGGGAAGCGACGTCGACGGAAGTCCTCGACAACCTCTCTGTAATTCTCAAAAAGCCTCTCGAGAACAGACTCCCATCGATACTCTTGTGCACGAGCGAGTGCATGGTCTGCAATGATTTTTCTGTGATTGGGATTATCAAGGTACCACTCCACCTTTTTCGCAAGGTCGCGTGAGTTCAGCGGCCGGGCGAATAGTCCTGAGCGTCCCTCTTGAATGATCTCCGCCGCGCCCCCGATTTCCGCGGCAACGGGTGCAAGGCCGGATGCCATCGCTTCAAGAGTAACGAGGCCGAACGTTTCGGTCGTAGAAGGGAAAACAAAAATATCAGCCGATGCGAAGCTCTCAGATAATGTCTTTCCCGACTGGTATCCAAGAAAATGAGCCCCAGGCATCATGGCCTGGAGCTCTTGCCGCGCATGACCATCCCCAACGATGACCATTTCAAAATCGGATCTCCGTGAACGAAGTTGCTCATAGGACTCAGCCAGAATCCGGAGATCTTTTTCCCAGACCAATCGGCTTACAAAAAGGATGATGGGCTTTTCACCGTTGCTGAATCTCTTGCGCCATTCTGCCGACCGGTTCAACGGACTGAACAAAGCGGTGTCGACTCCATTAGGAAGATAGGTCAGGCACTGAATGCCGTTGTCATGGAGCTCCTGCAATATCGGCCTCGTTGGAACAAATGTCCGGTCCACGTTATTATAGAGCCGCCGGGACAATCGCCAAGTGAGGTCTTCCAAACTCGTCAGATTATAGTAACGAGGGTAGGTTGGAAAGTGAGTGTGATACGTCGCAACGACCGGCACTCCGAAGTGCCTAGCGTACTTCACGGCCGCAAAGCCCAGGGTGCACGGACTGTTGATATGAAGAATATCGGGCTGGAATTCCTGAAGGTGCTTTGCAAACGATTGATACCCGGGAATCGCAATTCTGTAATTTTTTTGAAGCGGAAGCGCAACCGAAGGAACACCGTACACGGGTACCGGAGTCTCGCCGATCGGCAACGTCGATCCGATTGCGATCGCCTTGTAGCCTCGCTCCAGCACGGCATCGACCATCTTATAGATGCAGCGCGTGACGCCGTCTTGTCCGACTTTCAGATTTGCGTTAAAGTATGCGATTTTCATACGGGTCTCCTTATCCTATCTCCTCTACGCCCACCATAGTAAGAAGATCCCATTAGCCCAGTGTTATGCCGATATTAATTAACGGTGAAATGATACGGCGGCGAATGTGTGACAGTGGATGAAGTTAACAATTAACGATAAACCTTCAGAAGCTTTCACAAACTAGCTCGCCTTGCAGTAGTGTCTCAGTTTGTCATTCCCGCGTAAGCGGGAATCCAAACATTGCTTT
>CAYYHS010000441.1:0-2991 GCA_964471785.1 uncultured Chitinophagaceae bacterium | reverse complement strand
GTTCTCGAGAAAAGTGGTTTCCGTGTAACGTACGTCGACGTGGATGAATATGGGATCGTCCATCCTGAGTCCATTAGAGATGCAATGACAGACGGAACTATTCTCGTCTCAGTCATGATGGCTAACAATGAAATCGGAACGATTGCCCCGATTGCAGAGATCGGAAAACTGTGTCTTGAGAAGGGACTTCTCTTCCATTCGGACGCAACGCAGGTTCTTGGCAAAGCGGCCATCGACGTTCGCGCGATGAATATTCATCTTCTCTCGATGAGCGCACACAAAATCTACGGTCCCAAGGGAATCGGTGCGCTCTATGTTCGCTCGAAAAACCCGCGCGTTCGGATTGTCCAGCAGCAAGATGGCGGCGGACATGAACAGGGAATGCGTTCTGGCACCTTGAATGTTCCTGCGATCGTCGGGTTCGGAAAGGCCGTCGAACTCGCCTTGAGTGAGTTGCCCGACGAATCGAACCGGATTGCCGCTTTGCGCGGCAAGTTAGAAGCTCGTTTGCTCTCAATAGATGGAGCTCGGCGCAATGGTCATTCTGAGCGCCGTCTCTATAACAATCTTAGCGTGACATTCCCGTTTGTCGCTGCAGATAACCTGATCTCAGCGCTGAAAAGAGATGTTGCCTTTTCATCAGGATCTGCTTGTTCTTCAGCAGAGCCGGATGCCGCGAAGGTGTCCCACGTTCTCACCGCTATCGGCCTCGGCAATGAGATGGCGCGTTGCACAATCCGGATAGGACTCGGACGATTCACTACCATCGAAGAAGTCAACGATGCAAGCTCAAAGATCGAGGCTGCAGTCAATTCGCTTCGCGCGTCATCCCCGCAGTACCAGATGAGTAAAAGAAATGAATCACACAGGATGACAGCGTAGCCCATAAAAATGAAAGATCGTCTTCGCTATGAAAAAATCAGCTACCGTAATCAATAATCAAGTTGAGTTTCTCCATTACCTGAAAGCACGATTTCCTCTTTTTCATTTGTCGAACCTTTTTTTCCGAGACCTGCACTACGGCATTTTGAGTTTTATCAACTTTAAGGGGATAAAAATAGGTTACGGCGAGGCTGAAATAGTTGCACGCGAAGTGGCTCAGCATTTTGAAAGGCAAAACATTTTGAAGAAAGTAAATCAGCAGGGATGGGTGCTTCAGTACCCGGAGTTCACTGCAAAAAGCATCATCGTGAAACCTTAATTATCATTTTCGAGGAGAGAACCAATGTCAGAAGTGATGACGGCGCAGGGTCCACAACCCCTCACAACATTGCCGGATGAGATTCAGCTAACAGAAAAAGCAGCGGCAGAGGTGAGGAATATCAAAGCATCAAATAATATTGCGGAAACTCACGGTCTTCGGATCGGAGTAAAAGGAGGGGGCTGCTCGGGTCTCAGCTACGTCCTTGCGTTCGACGAAATTCCGAATGAGAAAGATCACGTACTCGAATTGCACGGCATCAAAGTTTTTGTCGATCAGAAGAGCATGTTCTATCTCTCGGGTACGGTGCTGGATTTCAGCGATGGGCTGAATGGCCGGGGGTTTGTGTTCAACAATCCGCAGGCGGCCAAGACGTGCGGTTGCGGCAGCTCGTTCGGCGTCTGATCTATCCACCAAGGAATTTACGACTGGAGAAGTAATGCAAGAATCAATGGATACCCTGGTAAACAGGGAATATAAGTACGGTTTCGTCACGGATATTGAAACGGATGCAATCCCGAAGGGACTCAACGAAGGAGTCATCCGGTTGATCTCTCAGAAAAAGAACGAGCCGGATTTTATGCTCGAATGGCGTTTGAGGGCGTTCCGGCACTGGCTGACGTTGAAGGAAGAGCCCCATTGGCAGAACTTTACGTATCCTCAAATCGATTATCAAAACATCATCTATTATGCGGCGCCCAAGAAAAAGCCGACGGTGAATAGCCTCGAAGAAGTGGATAAAGAACTTCTGGCAACGTATGAAAAGCTCGGCATCTCGATTACCGAACAAAAAAGGATGAGCGGCGTGGCGGTTGATGCCATTTTCGACAGTGTCTCTGTGGCGACGACGTTTCGGGAAAAATTGGGCGAGCTCGGGATTATCTTCTGCTCATTTTCGGAAGCGCTCCAGAATCATCCTGAACTTATCAAAAAATATCTCGGTTCGGTCGTTCCGTACACCGACAATTTTTTTGCGACGCTTAATGCGGCTGTTTTCAGCGATGGGTCGTTCTGTTTCATTCCCAAAGGTGTGAAGTGCCCGATGGAGCTTTCCACGTACTTCAGGATCAACACGGCGGAGACTGGTCAGTTCGAACGGACTCTTATCGTAGCGGAAGAGGGAGCTCAGGTGAGTTACCTTGAAGGATGCACCGCTCCAATACGGGACACGAATCAGCTTCACGCCGCCGTCGTCGAATTAGTTGCGTTGGACGATGCGGAGATAAAATATTCGACGGTGCAGAATTGGTACGCTGGCGACAAGGAAGGGAAAGGGGGAATCTACAATTTTGTTACGAAGCGCGGAAAATGTCTCGGCAACAATTCGAAGATCTCCTGGACTCAGGTCGAAACGGGCTCAGCGATCACATGGAAGTATCCAAGCGTGATATTGCAGGGAGATAATTCGGTCGGCGAGTTCTACTCTGTTGCCGTCGTCAATAATCGGCAGGTGGCAGACACCGGAACAAAGATGACGCATATCGGAAAGAACACTAAGAGCACGATCATTTCAAAAGGAATTTCTGCCGGGAGAGGCGGGAACACTTACCGCGGCTCTGTGAAAGTTCTTCCCAACGCGACGAACTCCCGAAATTACACTCAGTGTGACTCCATGCTCATCGGTGATAAGTGCAGCGCAAATACTTTTCCGTACATCGAAGTGCGAAACACGTCGTCGAGTGTCGAGCACGAAGCATCGACATCAAAAATCGGCGAGGACCAGCTCTTCTACTGCAAGCAGCGCGGCATCGATACAGAGAATGCGATCTCGATGATTGTCAACGGCTTTG
>CAYYHS010000440.1:0-3002 GCA_964471785.1 uncultured Chitinophagaceae bacterium | reverse complement strand
GAAGTAGTCTTGAGATTCAAGGACTCAGAAGAGATACCGCCCGAACTCTCGCAATCAAAGGAGAGAATACATCATCCCGAAGACGTCTATGAGACATTTAAGTCACTCTTTGACGGACTTACAACTGAAAGATTCGTTGTATTCTCCCTGACAAGCGATCTCAAAGTAAATGCGTTCAAAGCAATCTCAGAAGGGATTCTGAATAGCTCTCTTGTTCATCCCCGCGAGGTTTTCATTTTTGCGATTGCTTGTGCAAGTGCATGTATAATTGTTGCTCACAATCACCCCTCCGACAACACTGAGCCTTCACAGGAAGATATAGGCATAACAAAACAACTGGTGGAGGCCGGAAAAATCATAGGAATCAAAGTTCAAGACCAAATTATATTCGCAGGGGACGCATTTACATCGCTAGCCGAAAGAGGGATGGTGTAGGAGTTCTGGGCTCAAGAAACGCTCTGGGGCGAAGTTCGGACGTGGAGAGAATGCGCCAATTACATCGATCAACTGAGATGTGGTCGGCCCCATAGGCAACGGTTTAGAAGAAACACTCGCAAGGTTTTTCTGCAGAGGTCAAGTCCGGCAAAGTAGAAGGCTTAGTTCCCTTCGAGAACAAGAACCATTATGTTGCAATCAAGGTCAACATCAAGGAAAACGAATCACAACAGGAGGGGAAAGGACCTTCACTGCTAGGAACCTTCTTCGAAAGTTTCCAGGAAATTCCAGAGAAACTCTATCTAAGTTGCCACCCAAAATCCGGATGTTATAATAGAGTAGAGTCGAAATAATTGGAAAGTGTACTTGCGCCACCTTTGTACCTCCGTCCATGGTTCTTCTTTAATAAACAATGGAAACTTTCCGTCCCTCATTTGGCTGACGACGCAAAGATACTTAATAGATCTTTCACTATCCCCAATCAACTACAGGCTATGAAATCATTGCCAGGAAGGCAGAAATGAGGAGTAGCGCATAGAACGGAAACACGACATACCGGTCTTATGTAAAGCTGAAAAAAGCCGTGACCGACGGTTTGTCAACGTGCCTTGTCCCCTACCGAGAGGTATCCCTCCCTAGTTTTCAAGAAATACTGCTTAAGCGATCTTCCTGGAAGTAGCCAAACAAAAACATCATTGAAGAATAAGGGAAAAAAACCGTTGCAATGGGGACCCAAGTCGAGGAGGTGACAGAATCTCCGTCGGGGGATATGCTTTCCAAAAATATTAGAATCTATTTTTCTGGTTAGAATACGACTTTCCATGGCCCGAAGTAGTCTAAGCCCCTGCCGTCACGAGAGCACAACTTGTTGGCATAGTGCTTAACACCCGATCGCAAAATGCCCGCACTCAACGACATATCGAGGTAGACTGCCTGTTTGAAAAGCAGGCGTTCAAACACTACATCACACACAAACGCCTGCAACCCAAGAACCGGCTGCAGGCGTTTCGTTAGGAGAAGCGAAAAGCAATCACCGCATTAATATCCCGAGACTCTTTTTCCCGTTCGGCCAGCCTGCAATGGACTGAAGCAAATGCTATCGGCCCAACTGCTCTCATGCAACGTGACTTGGTATCTGGTCGCTTCGGACCCAGCCATGAAGAGCGCTGCAGATTCCAGCCCAAAAAAAACTCATTTCGTAGACGCTACACAGTTGCTCGCCGATAAGTCGCAATTATTTTGCGATATACCGGCTGAACAGTCTTTTTGTGGCATTAGGACAGAGCGATCCTACAGAGGGATTGCAGGGGATTCCACACAAATACTGCTCAAAACGCCTGTCGGTACGCAATATCGTTCCTTTGTCCAGATTAAGTCGCTTTGGAGAGAGCGATCTTCAAGAGCCAACTCTCCCCAAAATGGATATCTCTTATTCCTTGCGCCTAAAATGACTTCTTGACTTTTGTTTAAGACTTTAGCAAACTCAGTTGTTTCTAATCAACATTGAATTGATTAAATTCCGATTGAACCGGTTCGGTTAATATAAAATAGTTTATTTGAGAGTCAAGTCTTTTTTTGAAAGAGGATTCGGCCACATCGCCGGAGAACAAAAGTGAAAAATACAACCATAGATGATATAGCAAAGAAAGCCGGAGTGTCGAAAGGGACGGTTTCAGCTGTGCTCAATCAGAAGAACATCGTCCACGCGAAAACGAGAGATTTGGTATTGAGAGCGATGAAAGAGCTCAACTATCGTCCAAAAGGAAGTGCCCGCAGCCTAAAAAACCCATCCGATCAGTTCCAGAGCATCGGCCTGCTCATCCGCGAATCGGACAACCCATTCTACACTGGCATCGCTTTGGGGGTTAGAGAGTATGCCAGAAGCAAGGGATACTTAGTTCTGACCGCCAGTTCAGAGGGGGATCATACATACGAAGAAGAGGTCACGGAGAGTTTCACTGCCAAAGATATTAAGGGGGCTATCATTGCGCCGGTTCTGCAAGGAACAGCGGAGATTGAACATCTTTTTAGGCTGAAGATGATTAATTTTCCATTCGTATTATTGGAAAATATCAGAAGCATCAATGCAAACGTTGTCAGCATCGATAATGCCAGGGTTATGAAGGAAGCGTTGAAGTACTTGATGGACAACGGCCATTCCAGGATTATTCACTTTGCCGGACCAAAACATGCATCTCACACCTACGAGAGGATTGAGGGTTTTCGCAGAGCATTCAGTGAAAGCCACTTCGCTTTCAACAGCGACATGATTATCCATGTCGGGGCCCATCTTGAAGACGGTCATCAAGCATGTCTGGATTACTTTCAGAACAGAAGCTGTAAGAACTTTCCCACGGCAATTGTCTGCTACAATGACCTTGTTGCTCTGGGCGTCATGTCTGCTCTTTCTGAAATGAACATTAAAGTTCCTGATGAGATTTCTATCATCGGGAATGATGACATCCCGTTCTCAACACACATCCCTGTCGATCTGACGACGATTCGTGCTCCTTTGCGCGAATTGGGCAGCAAGGCAGCAGAGATTTTAATAGACAACATTGAATCTA
>CAYYHS010000439.1:0-3011 GCA_964471785.1 uncultured Chitinophagaceae bacterium | reverse complement strand
ATAGAGAAATTGGCCTACCGAAGGAGAGTGGCCATTCGAGAAGGCTTCGGGTGATGTCGGTGTGCGAACTAACTTAGGAGATGGAAGGAGACACAATAGCTAATCAATAGACAAGTTCGGATTAGATGATGCGGCGGATCGAACCCTCTCCGCGTCGAGGGAGAGAGAATGGAGCGGTTCGAACATTTCGTAAAGAACGAGACTTGTTGCACCAAGAGCGACGGCTTCTGGCCCATGCGATGCGGCTCGAACTTGAACGGCTTCGGCAGGCACAGCGAGAGTGTCCTTATGGATTTTTGTCCGCACAAGTTCTATGAGCGTCGGAGAACTTTGTGCAAGCTTCCCCCCGATGATGATTAATTCGGGGTTTAGCAGATTGACCAGGTTGATACAAAGAATACTGAGCAGCGAGGCGCACTCTTCAATAATTTGGCGCGCGATGGAATCTCCGGCTGTCTCTCTCTCTGCAATTGCGGTGACAGAAATGTCTTCACTCTTCTTCCCCGAATTCCTCGCATAGCTGTTCGCGATATTCGCATCAGTCAGGATCTGGCCGAAAATCGATTGGCCATGATACAGAAGCGGATAATTCTCACTCATGTGCGCGGGCGGGGTTAGCTCGGTATATCCGATTTCTCCCGCGCTGGAAGTGAACCCGCGATGGAGATGCCCGTTGATTATAATCCCTGCTCCAAGCCCATCTCCGATAAAAAGATTTACTAGGTTCTTTGATCCTTTCGCGGAGCCGAGAAGGTATTCTCCGACTGTCATTGCTTTGACATCGTTTTCGACGTACATCGGAACTTTGAAGTGAGCCTCGAGCTGCTCGCTCAGCGATTCCCCTTCCCACGATTTCTTGTTGTGCGACGTTATTAACCTGTTGGTCCGATAGTCGATCAAGCCCTGCACGCCGAGCCCGATGCCCACCAACCGGGATTGAGCAGAGTGTGTGTCGGCAAGCAGTGATGAAATTGCATCGATCACACTCGACAGCACCTTCTTGGCCGGCGTTTCAACGGAGTGCGTGAATGTCTTTCGATGGAGAATCGTTGCGTTGAGGTCGGTAACGATAACAGTGGTATGGCTCATGCCAACATCGACGCCCGCAACGAGCCCCGCCATCGGGACGAATTTAAGAAGAATCCTCTTCCGTCCCACCTTGGCGTTGGCTTCGTCTTTTCCGGAGGTTTCGAGGAATCCCGCATGGATTAGCTTGGCAACAAGTTCGGTAACGTACGCCTTGTTAAGATTACACACATTGGCGATCTCAACTCGCGATATTTCTCCGCTGTCGCGTACCAGACGCAGAATTCGAACCTCGTTAGGTTCCCGAATGAGGAGTGAGCGCTGCTTAATGACATCCCACAAAGTGGTGTTCCCATTCTACAAGTAGAGAAGAAATGTCGATTGGACGTCGGTAACCTACCGGAAATTGTGACAAAAATCAAGCGGTCCGGGAAGCGTTGGGGGGCAAATCCTGCAATAAAAAAGGGCGAACCATTTTCGGTCCGCCCCTCTCCATTGCCGTTCCATTCACCTTCTGTCAGCCTCTTTTCACGGCAATGAATGTCTTTTTCCGTTGATTGGAGCAAATGGTCTCACGCTATTTCAACAGGATCATTTTTCGTATTTCGGCTTTCTGCCCGCTTTGTAAGCGGCAGTAATAAACGCCGCTTGCCAGTGCCGAACCGTCAAACGAAACTGTCTGCTCTTCCCCGCCTCTCACTACACCATTGACCAGCGTTGCCACTTCCTGACCGAGAACATTGTAGATTTTCAGCGTGATATTGCCGGTTGCAGGAAGGCTGAATGAGATCTTCGTATTGGGGTTAAAAGGGTTTGGGTAGTTCTCATTCAGCGTCATCACTGCCGGCACCGGGCTGCTTTCTCCTTTTGCCACAACTCCGGTGGTTGAACCCGGCACATTCCACTGGTAACGATAAGCCCGATAGCTTACAACCTGATCTGGCAGGGCCAACTCAAACACTTTTCTGCCATCGCTGGTCACCTCGGTCACGGACGGACTGCTGTCACCCCATCCTATTAAAGTATTTCCGTTGGAGAGCCTCTGGACATACCCCATCGCGAGACTGAATTGATCCGGGGTATTTCGGTATTGCCACACCAGGGTCGCCGTCTTGTTCACTTCGTCAACCTGGTATTCTAGCGCACGTGAAAACTGAGGAACGTGAAAATTACCGTTGTCGAATACCGTGAAATTGCCGTTCGGCAATCGTCGCACGGCATGCTGATGGGAGTACCCGATCGAATCGTTGATGAAGGTGAACTGGTTATTCTTCCCCCCCATTCTCCACATGATGTCGCCGGTTGACCGGTTGATCTTTGTGATCTCATCCATGTGTCTGTTCGAAAGGATGATATTTCCGTCTCCGTCGAGTTCAAGCGAGTTGCCGTGGTCGTAGTCAATGATTGCCGCTGTGAGATCCTCGTGCGTCGCATCGGTAATTTGAAAATGATCCCAGCTCCTCCATTGAAACACCACATTCTTTTCGTTGTCCAGCTCCTGGATGATGAGCCCAGCGACGGTCGCGGCAGTGTCTCCGTTCGGCACCAGCTTCGACATATCGACGATCTGATAATCATCTCCCATGAGCAGCGCGTGACCGTTTGGCAAAATCCTTAATTCGTGAAGATCCGTCGCGTACCCATTTCCGCAAACGTAACTGTTCACCGTCGAATATGAGGAATCCAACTCGTAAAACACCGAAGCGATCCTGTCAAAGTATGTCAGATGGCCGTTCGGTTGAAGGTTAAAATCTGTCGAAGAGCCCTCGAGAGCCCTGTAGAAGACTGGATAACCGGAATTGTCGACGATCATTAGGTACGGCGTCGAGTTAACGCTTGCAGTCCATCCAAAATTGCTGATAAACAGGTACCCGGGAGCAGTTGTACTATCGGTCAGGATGTTAAGGTTCGGAAAATTAGCCGGGAGAAGTGAGTCCTTAGTAATCAACGTGTTTGCAGTCGGAACAAAATGTGCCGAGGAGGGG
>CAYYHS010000438.1:0-3011 GCA_964471785.1 uncultured Chitinophagaceae bacterium | reverse complement strand
TGTTGCGCTCCGCAAGCATCAAAAAATTTATGGTAGGATATGAGATGTTGGCCGAACCGCAGCGCGACATCACTCCGGAGCAAGCGGCGATGATTCTCAAGGCACTGCCGGACGTTCATTTTAGCAAAGCATCATCCTGAGATCATTGTTTCATCGATCAAACAAGCGAGAGGATAGTATGAAGAAATCATTCTTCTTTTTAACGATGGCAGTCGGCTTTGTGTTCTCGAGCGGCTACAGCCAGAAGTTTGAAGGTCTGGCATTGACTCCGCCGATGGGCTGGAACAGCTGGAACAAATTCGGCTGTGACGTCAATGAACAGATGATCCGCGGCATCGCCGACGGCATGGTCGCCAGCGGTATGAAGGATGCAGGATTCCAGTATATCGTCATCGACGACTGCTGGCACGGCGGACGCGACAGCCTCGGCTTCGTCTATCCCGATTCATCACGATTCCCGTCTGGTATGAAGGCTCTTGCGGATTATGTTCATTCAAAGGGATTGAAATTCGGAATCTACTCCTGCGCCGGAGATAAAACCTGCGGCGGACGAACCGGCAGCCGCGGCCACGAATACCAGGATGCCCTGACCTACGCGAAGTGGGGCGTGGATTATCTGAAATATGATTGGTGCAACAACGCGGGGCTCAACTCGGTCGGAGCGTACACGACGATGCGTGATGCGCTGCACGCCGCGGGGCGTCCTGTGGTCTTCAGCCTCTGCGAATGGGGGGATACAAAATCGTGGGAGTGGGCGAAAGACGTCGGCCACCTCTGGCGCACGACGGGGGATATCACGGCCTGCTTCGACTGCGAGCTGAAACATGATACCTGGTCACAATGGGGCGTCATGAGAATCGTTGAGATGAGAAAAGATATTCGTAAATATGCCGGTCCCGGGCATTGGAACGACCCCGATATGCTGGAAGTCGGAAACGGAATGAGTGCCAATGAGGACCACGCCCACTTTTCGTTATGGTGTATGATGGCCGCTCCCCTCATTGCAGGAAACGACCTCCGGTCGATGGACAAGGCGACTATTGACATCCTCACCAATCGTGAAGTGATCGGCATCGATCAGGACTCGCTCGGCGTTCAGGGCTACCGTTACGACGTTAAAGACAGTATCGAAGTCTGGGTGAAACCCCTCGTGAAAGGAGACTGGGCGGTGTGTTTCCTTAACCGTTCGTCGGTAACCCGGAAACTCGATTTTGATTGGTCGAAAAACGTCATCTCCGACGATTTGTCGAAGAGGGTTCTCAACGCTAACGAGGCTCTCTATAAGATCCGCGATCTGTGGGCAAAGAAAAATATCGGCGACACAAAAAAGAAACTTACCGCCGAAATTGGCACGCACAATATTTTGATGGTGAGTTTGACCGCAGCACAATAGCAGCACGATTTCTCTCATCGTCAATGTATGACCAACTAACCTACTGGGAATATCATGACAAGCATCCTACGGCTTTCGCTCTGCGTTCTCACGGCGATCGTTTTCACAAACACTCTCACCTCTCAACAGGAAAATGGAAAAGGGGGTCTTTACAATTGGCTCGATAACCGTGACGCAAACAGACCGGTCAACAATCCAAACGCAAAAAAGCTTCCTCTTATTCGGGTCGTGAAGAACAAATTTGTGAATGCAAACGGTGACACGGTATTGTTTCGCGGAGTTGCCATCGCGGATCCCGACAAGATTGAACAGCAAGGACGCTGGAACAGGAACCTCTTCGTGAAAGTGAAGGAGTTCGGAGCAATGATCGTCCGTATTCCCGTTCACCCCGCGGCGTGGCACGCGCGGACTCCGATCAAATACCTTGAGCTCCTCGACCAGGCAGTAGAATGGTGCACAGAGCTTGGCATGTACGTCGACATCGATTGGCACTCAATCGGCAACCTTCAGATGGAGCTATTCCAAAACAGAGAATATGTTACGACCAAACAGGAAACGTACGAGTTCTGGCGCACGATCTCCATCCATTTCAAGGGAAACAACACGACGGCGTTCTATGAGCTCTTCAACGAGCCGACACTGTATAACGGCCAGCTCGGAAGCATGACGTGGAGCGAATGGAAAAAGATCAACGAGAACATCATTCACCTTATTCGCGCCTACGACACCGAGAAGATTCCGCTCGTAGCGGGGCTCGACTGGGCATACGACCTGACGCCTCTTCATATCGAGCCGATCGAAGCCGACGGGATCGGATATGTCACGCATCCATACCCTCACAAGCGGTCGCAGCCGTACGTGCCGAAATGGGACGAGGATTTCGGTTTTGCAGCAAGCCAGTATCCGGTCGTCGCGACAGAATTCGGTTTTGTTCTTGGAGGACAGGGATTGGCAGAGAACGGCGAGTACGGGAAAGCGATCATTGCCTACCTCGAAGGGAAGGGGATGAGCTGGATGGCATGGGTCTACGACCCGGATTGGTATCCGCGCCTGATCGAATCGTGGGACACGTTCACGTTGACCGAGAGCGGCGAATTTTTTAAGAAAGCCCTCCACGGCGGCGTGGGCAAGTAATCTGTGTCAATCTCGACGATATCCATTGTTGGATTGAATCACTTTAACGACTTAGAGGAGAAACAAATGAGCACCGACGGATATTCTCGTAAAGAATTTTTGAAGCTCCTGGGGATCAGTGCCACCTCGATGGCATTCACACGATTCAAGTTCCCCGACGAAGTGGACTATATTCCAAACATAGGATTTCAGCTTTACACCGTTCGGTATGAACTCGAGAAGGATTTCGACGCGACAATTCGGAAAGTCGCCGACATGGGTTATTTAGGAGTCGAGATGTATCCTCTTCCTCCGAGTGTGACCGCAGAGCATGCGGTGAAAGTTCTCAAGGATGCCGGCTTGAACATCTTCAGCATGCATACAGACCTGCCAGTGGGCGACGAGCGGGAAAAGATACTCAAGCTAGCCGACGTCTACAGCTGTGACCATATCGTTTACCCCGGCTGGCCCAATGGTCTCTCGAATGCAGACCCGAATTTGTTAG
>CAYYHS010000437.1:0-3015 GCA_964471785.1 uncultured Chitinophagaceae bacterium | reverse complement strand
CAAATTTAACGAATCCTTTTTGTATTTCCGGTATCTACTGCCAAACAAGAGGACACTTCCCATTTTCTGACCGATGACATGCGTGGTGACCCATTCCCAACTCCTCATTCCTCTAAGGAGTCAGAGCCCGATGTGCCCCACACTCGTTTCCTTGTAGTCTCATTCCTGATTCCGTTTTCGATGCTCGGAGTTGCATTTAGACAATTAAAAAATTAGATTGGTTTTTAGCCGAATGGCAGGGGGTTCCAATCTTGCAGTTTCTATTAAGAAGAGCCCTATATTTATAAAACACACAAGACTACCTCAACTACATCAGGGATGGGGAATTGTGGATACTTAAAACGAGCAAATTCACCAGAGCGATGGCAAATCGAACTAACGGCGCATAAAGGGCAACTAAAAGTATGGTAATAGCACTATTGCCTTTACACATGTTTGCGGATTGTTATACCCATTTGCTGGCCTCTCCGCTGTTGCTTCATGGTTCCTTTTGTGGTCCCTGCTATGTAGAATGTGCGGCTGACAAATTTAACGCTCGACAACGGCATCGTCATATCTCGGATCGCAAGATATCAACGTCTGAGCAGATGGAATAAGTTCCAAGTTACTGGTTTACATGAGCATGGCTCACAAAGTCAAAAATAGTATGGATAGGGCGCGATAGCGCGCAAGTAACCAATCACTCATGCGTTAGGAGAATCATCCGATGGACACGGCCCCAAACAATTATTACAAAGCAGAGAGAGAGGAAATGGCCCCCTTTCTACCGAAAGAATACATTAGGGTATTAGAAATCGGATGTGCAGAAGGAGGTTTCTCAAAACATTTAAAAGAAGGTAGCGAGGTATGGGGATGCGAAATGAATAAAAGTGCCGCACTTGTGGCATCCAGTAGACTATCAAAAGTTCTCGTTGGTAAATATGATCAAGTAGTTGAAGACATCCCGAACGATTATTTTGACCTTGTCATTTGTAATGATGTGATCGAACATATGGAAGACCATGACTGGTTCTTCGACTCAATATCGAAAAAGATTCGATCCGGCGGATTCTTAGTTGGCTCTATCCCAAACGTTCGACACATCCGCAATCTCTACAATCTCCTGATCTTGAAAGATTGGCAATATCAAGATAGGCTTACTCTCGACAGGACACACCTACGTTGGTTCACGCAAAAAAGTCTGCTTCGTACGCTCGCTCAACATGATTTTAAGGTCGAAGAATTTAGAGGTATCGACGGCACGGAGAAGCCTTTATTCAAGACATTGCTTGTCATTTTCAATATGCTGACCCTCGGAAAACACTCGGATATCGAACACTTGGGATTCGGATTTCGAGCTAGAAATGGAAGGCTAACTGACAAAGTTTGAATATCATTAACGTGCTGCAGGGTGGGCTCGTGCCAAAATGCCCTAAAACAGGAAAGAGACAAGAGGAAGTTATCCTCCAGAAGGTTTGGTACGCTTCAGAACCGGGCAAGGAGGATCATTCCAGATAAGATTACTTTTCAGTTCATCCACAAATTCCTGTCGAGACTTCTGTATTGAATTGCTTCGCCGAGATGTTCCGGCCTTATCTCTTCGCTTCCCCCAAGATCAGCAATCGTCCGAGCAACTTTCAGAATGCGGTCATACGCTCTGGCAGAAAGTCCGAGCTTTGTCATCGCCATCTTGAGCAACGCTTCTCCATCCGAATCGATCATACAGAACTCGTGAATTTCCCGCGACTGCATGTCGGCGTTTGAAAACAACCCCGTTCTGTTCTTAAATCGCTTCGCTTGTCTTTCGCGCGCGCGAATGACACGAGTGCGAATTGCATCCGACGGTTCTCCCGGTTTCTTCTGGCTCAATTCTGCAACTTTCACCGCCGGCACTTCGATGTGAATATCGATCCTATCTAATAGCGGACCGGAGATTTTCGCCATGTATTTCTGGATCTGCATCGGTGTGCAGGTGCATTCATGGTTTGGATTGCCGTAGTTTCCGCAGGGACAGGGATTCATCGCACAGACGAGCATGAAGTTCGCCGGGAAGTCGAGCGACATTTTTGAGCGGCTGATCGTAACGCGGCCGTCCTCAAGAGGCTGACGCATCACTTCCAGCACATTGCGCGCAAACTCCGGGAGTTCATCGAGGAAGAGAACTCCGTGATGAGAAAGCGATATCTCGCCGGGTCTCGGGATTGTCCCTCCGCCGACGAGTGCGCTGTCCGATATCGTATGATGCGGCGAGCGAAATGGGCGCGTTGCAACCAGCGCCGAGTTTGGAGGAAGCAGTCCGGCGACCGAATGGATTTTCGTAGTTTCGATACTCTCCTCGAATGTGAGGGGCGGAAGAATCGTCGGAAGCCTCCGCGCAAGCATCGTCTTGCCGGAGCCGGGGGGACCGATCATGATAATGTTATGCCCTCCGGCTGCGGCAACTTCAAGCGCCCGTTTCACATTCTCCTGCCCCTTGACTTCGGAAAAATCTGTCGCGTAGCGCCTCTCGACGGAGAAGATTTCATTCACATCGATCTTCATAGGAAGGACGGAGAGATCTCCATTGAGCAGGGAGATCGTCTCCATAAGGTTCTCCATTCCGTAGACCTCCATCCCCTCGACCATCGCCGCCTCGCGGGCATTCTCTTTCGGAAGAATAATCCCGGAAAAGCCTTTTTTCTTGAGCTCGACGGAAATCGGTAACACACCGTGGACCGGCCGAAGGCTTCCATCAAGGGCAAGCTCTCCCAGAATTACGTACTTCTTGAACATCTCATCCCTCACCTGCCCGCTCGCTGCCAGCATACCGACGGCGATGGCAAGATCATGCGCCGATCCCTCCTTCTTTACATCGGCCGGAGCGAGGTTGATGGTAACGCGTTTGTTGGGATAGGTGAACCCGGAATTGCGTATGGCCGTCGCTACCCGCTCACGGCTTTCTTTGACGGCATTGTCCGGCAGCCCCACCATGAAGAAATTCGGGACTGTGTTCTCGATGTTGGTTTCGATTTCAATGAGGTAGGCGTTGATGCCGTA
>CAYYHS010000436.1:0-3022 GCA_964471785.1 uncultured Chitinophagaceae bacterium | reverse complement strand
CTGGTCGTTGCCAACAGCGCCGAAGATACACTATCAGTTTTTCGGAATACAAGCAGCGCAGGTACGATCGATCTCGCATCCTTTGCTACCGGAGTGGGCATTCTGGTGACCGGCACTCCGATCGCGGTCGCGGTAGCGGATGTGAACGGCGATGGCAAACCGGACATCATCTCTGTGAACACGAGCGACAGCACGGTTGCAGTTTTCCAGAATCAGAGTTCCATTGGAAATATTACGGACACTTCTTTTGCAGCAGGAGTGGATTTCAAATTGAGCAGCGCCCCGACCAGCATCGCTCTTGCAGATCTGAACGGTGACGCAAGACCGGACATCGTTGTGGCTAATGAGAAGAGCAACAAGCTCTCGATATTCCAGAATGCCACGCCTGTCGCCGGAAGCATCTCAAGTACCTCGTTCGGTTCCGAAGTGGACCTGGCGACTGCGACCGGACCGTTCGGCCTTGCTGTTGACGACCTTAACGGAGACGGAAGGCCTGATCTTGTCTCGACCAATAGCGGCAGTAACTCGATCTCCGTTTTCGGCTCGGTTGTGGGCGCTCCATCCATTTCTCTCAATAAGGCATCGATATTTTTTGGATATGTTGCCATCGGTGATACCTCCATTCAGACTTTGGCGATACGGGATCTCTCGGCAGACACGTTGCTGGTCGATAGCATTTACTCGAATCGGAAGGAGTTGGCTTTTTCGTCGACGCACGCCACGAGCATCGACTCTTTTGCGGTCTCTATTTTCCTTCGTGGAGATACGCTCGGTGTTTTTACAGATACGGTCTTCATAAAAACCAATTCGCGGACGCCACTCCTCAAAGTACCGGTCTCCTCAAAAATATACGCTCGCCCCGGGAGGCCGGCGTCAGTTTCCGTTAATCCCTCTGGCTGGTCGAACGCGGCATCATTTGCTATTTCGTGGACAAATCAGGCTGGAACGCTTCCGGTCAGCAGGATGGTGTACTCGATCGACACGCTTCCCAAGAACGGCGCGGTGCTAAAAGGCCTCCCATCATCGGGAACAAGTGCAGGTCTTCCGATCACTCAGATAGGAAGGGACACGGTTTATTTCTTCCTTGAAGATTCGTTGGGAAACTTTAATCTCGATTCTATCGGCACGGTGATTGTTCAGTTCGACAATCATGGCCCGGTGATCGTGCAAAACAATGCGAGTCTGGACACGATCTTTGTTCAGGCCGATGGAACGTTGTCTGCCGTTCCGGCAATAGTAACGGCCGCGACGGAACCCGCAAACGAATCGGGTGTCAAGACCTTCCAGCTGCTTTACAGGCGTCTCGACGAGCAAGGATGGACAACTGCAAATCTCTCGAATGATACCGTGACGATTCCGGCCGCATCGTTTGTCCGGAACGGAATCGTTATCGGCGCCGAATATCTTATTCAAGCAGCGGACAGCGCCGGCAATTCTACGAGTTCCGGCCTTTTATCGTTCGACGTGCGCTACACATCGAATCTAACAGTTAATGATTTTACGTCGATACCGAGCATCCATTCATTGAACCTGCCTGCGGGTCAAGAGGCGAAAGCGTACCGCCTCTTTTCGGTACCCTACGAGCCCGAAGATGAAAGGCCAAGCAGCATCATCGACCAAAGTTACGGGCCCCATGCGGCAAAAGGAGTGCCGTACGTTAACTGGCGCATGGAACGGCTTCTTAATGGAAGTTGGAACGACTACGACTCATTTAAAGATTCTTCCGTTCTTCTTCCTGGCGCAAGCTACTTTATTGTCTCGGAGAATCAAGGGACTGCCAGCTCACTGGTCAAGCCGAAATTAAATCGTGCCGACAGAATGCTCTACACTGGGATCAAACTTAACGCAGGGTGGAATCTCGTGGGAGATCCTTTTCTGGTGGATGTTCCTTTCGACCATCTGGTTTTTCAGGGAGGAACCCCACTCGCGCATTATTATTATTCTGGCACTGGATCTCAGGGAGGATGGGAAGGATCGGGCCCCGATTTTGACACGCTGCGAAGCTGGCAGGGGATGGCGATCAAGATGGATAGCGCCTCAATTTTGAAATTCAATCTGACAGGCATTCAGCTGCCGCAAGCACCCCCGCAGGCGAAAGAGACAAAAATGGGGAGGGAGATTTCAGCGGGTCGACAGGGATCAAAAGGATGGACTCTCCGTGTGGATGCTGCCAGGGATGACATAAGCATGTCGTGCATTGGCACTCTGGTCGGAATGAAGCCGGATGCCGTGAAGGGGTTGGACAAAGCCGACCGGTTTCAAGCGCCGTTCGTCGGCAGCAAGAATATCCTCGTCAGCGTAGAGAATAGCTCGGGTCCGCTTATGGAGGACATGAGACCTCTAAACCCCGACGGCGACGTATGGGATTTGACCGTCGTGACGGGCGACGCGAATGCAAGAGCGAAGCTATTATTTGGACCGCTTGATGAAACCTTAAATCAGGGATTCGAAGCGACGTTGGTCGATTCCGCGAAAGGATTGGCCTACGACATCAGGAAGCAAAACAATATTCTCGTCACGACCGGAATAGAGGGGGTTGGGAGGTATCGGTTAATTGTGGGGACGAGTTCATTCATCGAAAAGAACCTGGCTGGAGTTCCCCTTATCCCGAGCGTGCCGAACCTTTACAACAATTATCCGAATCCGTTCAATCCGGCAACCATCATCCGCTATGCGGTTCCCAATACGCTGAAGTCGGCCCTTGTTCAATTGAAGGTGTATAATATTTTGGGGCAAGAGGTTCGCTCGCTTGTGAACGAATCCGACTTGCCCGGCTTTTATGAGGTGAGTTTCGACGGAAAGGATTTGTCGTCCGGCACGTATTTCTGCCGCATTTCGATCACCGGCGGGGGAGCGGCGTACCGCGAGACGAGAAAAATGCTCTTGCTAAAATAGAGACAGGATAATGAATATCCCCAGGATCCCGCAACAACATCTCTTGACGATGATCGCAGCGATTGCGCTCTTGCTAGGTCCATCGCAACTGGCAGGACAACCCGCCGCCCCGGGCGTCACGATCAAC
>CAYYHS010000435.1:0-3037 GCA_964471785.1 uncultured Chitinophagaceae bacterium | reverse complement strand
GCCGTTTGTCATGGTTCGACGGAGTGTATCCCGCTGCAAGCGGGGCTCACCATGACTTCGTAAGCAAATTAGGACACTACCCAAAGTTCATGTAGGTTGATTTCGCCCCTTCAATTCGTTACTTTGAGGAAGCATTATATGGGGTGTTTCTATTCCTTACCGATGCAGTATGAAAACTCTTGCCTTATTCCTCTTTCTTGCGCTCTATGAACAGTCCTTCGCGCAAAACGCCGCGGTCCTCTTCCTGAAGATTGACGGCTCAATCAATCCTGCCACTTCGGATTACATCCATGATGGGATCAAACATGCGCAGGAGATGAACGCCCGGTGTGTGGTTGTCGAACTCAATACCCCCGGCGGGCTGCTGAAGTCTACAAGGATGATCGTGACAGATTTTCTCACCTCTCCGATCCCGGTCATTGTCTACGTCTCTCCTGCCGGCTCGCAGGCTGCATCTGCGGGCGTCTTTATCACCCTCTCTGCCCACATCGCGGCGATGGCACCCGGTACGAACATCGGGGCCGCTCATCCCGTTAGCGGACAGGGGAGTATGGATTCCACAATGTCTGAGAAGGTAACAAACGACGCAGCAGCATTTATCAGGACGATATCCGAGAAGCGAAACAGGAACATCCGATGGGCCGAGGAGGCGGTGCGTAAGAGTGTATCGATCACAGAGACCGAGGCGCTGAAGAATAATGTCATAGATTTCATCGCCAAGAATCGGAAGGATTTGCTCGACTCACTTGACGGAAGAAAAGTCTCGGCGGCAGATGGAGTCGTGACGCTCTCAACGAAAGGAGCCGTCATCGAAACGCGCGAGATGGGATGGGGATACAAGATTCTCGACATCCTCAGTGACCCAAATATCGCGTACATTTTTATGATGATTGGGATGTACGGAATTCTGTTCGAGCTGTACAATCCTGGCTCAGTTTTCCCCGGAGTCGCCGGCGCGATTTCGCTTTTGGTGGCGCTGTATGCCTTCCACACTCTGCCGATCAACTATTCCGGCGTTGCCCTCATCGTCCTCGGCGTCATCCTCTTCCTGCTTGAAATCAAGATCAGCAGTTACGGTTTGCTGACTGTCGGCGGGATCATTTCCCTTTTCTTGGGGTCTATTATGCTTATCAACACGGAAGCCTGGTTCGACTTTCAGACTGTCTCGCTTGAAGTAATTATCCCGACAGTCCTCTTTACCGCTGCATTTTTTGTGTTTGCTGTCGGTGCCGGCCTTCGGGCTCAACTTCGCAAACCGATGACGGGGGTGGAGGGACTTGTCGGCAAACAAGGCATCGCCTTGACGAAGCTCGCGCCATCGGGCCAGGTAAGGGTGCAGGGGGAGATTTGGAACGCCGAAAGCCTGGACGGATCTTTGGCGAAAGAGGCTGCGATCGTGGTCGCAGAAGTTAAGGACCTGCTCTTAAAAGTTCGAAAATCAGAATCAACATAGTCGTCTTCACAAGAGTTTTTCTCTCTTGTCATTATTCAGGAAAAGGAGTTTCCTATGGGACCAGCTGGACTCGTGTTAGTCGTACTGATATTCTTTGCCATCATCATCATCTCAAATGCCATACGAATCTTATCCGAATACGAACGTGGAGTTATCTTTCGGCTCGGCAGAATGGTAGGAGTGAAGGGCCCGGGCCTTATCCTCCTTATCCCGATTGTCGATAGAATGGTACGGGTGAGCCTTCGGACGGTTGTTCTGGATGTTCCTCCTCAGGATGTGATCACAAAAGACAACGTTTCTATTAAAGTGAACGCCGTTGTTTATTTCAGGGTCGTGCAGCCGGACAAGGCGATTGTGAGCGTCGAAAACTATATCTATGCAACATCGCAATTGGCGCAGACGACTCTTCGAAGCATCCTAGGACAATCTGAGTTGGACGAACTGCTGGCTCAGCGAGACAAGATCAATCACGAGTTGCAGGTGATCATTGACCAGCACACCGAGCCGTGGGGCATCAAGATTTCAAACGTCGAAGTAAAGCAGATCGATTTACCGCCGGAGATGCAGCGTGCCATGGCAAAGCAGGCCGAGGCCGAGCGGGAGCGTCGTGCGAAAGTCGTTCATGCCGAAGGTGAATTGCAGGCAAGTCAGAAATTAGGCGAGGCCGCCGCCATCATACAGAAGAACCCCATTGCGCTTCAACTCCGGTATCTTCAAACCCTTACCGAGGTAGCATCGGAGAACAATTCAACAACGATATTCCCATTCCCGATGGAATTGCTGACGCCGTTCATCGACATGTACAAGAAGAAGTAATCGCGGGATCAAGGAATTTCGGTGGCGCCTAATCTGAGCGAAAGAATGTCATGCCCGCGAATGCGGGCATCCATCATGCCGTGAAGAAAAAATATCTGTCTTCCCCCGCGCCAGCGGGGCGGGAATGACAAAATAAGTCATCGCCGAAACGCGAAAAACATTCCGAAGATCCGGCGGTTAGGAATCACTAATGAGGTCGGGCTGAATAAAGAGAAGGGGGCGGAGGTCGGGACTAAGAAGGAATGCAAGAATCTCATTGAACGAAATGAAGGGAACGCAATTGCGCGTTCCCTTCATTTTTTTAACCACTTATGCGCTAACTTTTTCGGCGGCGCAATACTCGTCGAACGCGCTCGTCAAATCGGCCGCGATAGAATCGGCATCCCGGTTTTCGATTCTAAATCGCGGAATAAAATGGACCAACTCGCCATCCTTGAAGAGAGCGACTGAAGGTGAAGACGGCGGAATTTGACCGAACCACTCCCGCGCACGTGCCGTTGCTTCCATGTCCTGTCCTGCAAACACGCTGGTCAGAACTTCAGGCTTGGTCGGATGTTTCAACGCTTTCGTTATAGCCGGCCTCGCCCTTCCAGCCGCACATCCGCAAACCGAATTGACAACGACAAGAACCGTTCCCTGTTTCTTCCCCAGCACATCGTCGACTTCCGCAGCACTTCGCAGCTCGCGGATTCCGACTTTCGTCAGCTCATCTCGAAACGGTTGAATCAACACTGGATCGTACATTTGAACTCCGATTGAAATTATTGG
>CAYYHS010000434.1:0-3040 GCA_964471785.1 uncultured Chitinophagaceae bacterium | reverse complement strand
AAAGAACCGTACCTACGCTATCAAGCGTCAAGGTTCCCGCATCGCGATAAGGCACAACAGCTGTCGTTGTAAAATTACCTCCGCCGAGAGATGATTCAAGACCGTAGTAGCTGGTTCCCGAGCCTGCCCATCCGGCGGCAACACCTGCAAATCCATCAGCAGCGCCTCCTCTCCACACGTCAAGCTGTGAAAAATATGTCGTTTGCGTTGAGGGAGATATGACATCCTGGGGAGCTGTGAAGGTGGTCCCATCGTAAGCCACGTACTGAACCGAACGTGAGGCTCCTCCGGTTGCAGATTTGATGTAAATCATGTACGACTGACCCTTATAGTAAACGAGCATCGTCGGGGCGCCATAGTTCTCGAAAAGATCGTAGTAGGTCGTTCCGATGGTCGCCCTGCTCCCGGCAGCAACCTTCTCCATCTTTGCAGCGGGGTTGAAGCTGCTAGGAACCATACCAGCTTGTTGCTGGCTGGTGCTAACGACATCAGGCGCTATAATAAAGTGGGTCGTTGCTTTTTTCGTTTGACCTGCAAAAACTGCTAATGAACCGACCGCCACCAGAACCAGAAGCATAGTAAACATTCTTTTCTTCATAACCATTCTCCATACAAAGTTCGGAAAATTTTGTGAATTAGAAACTACTCAACACAAAGTGGAATTTTGATTTCTCCTTTCCTCTTTATTTTGTTTATTAGTGATTATTTTTCGTTCAGATAATATTTACTAAAAATTCTATCGGCTGGATAGAGTCGGCAATAAATAATTTCAATTATCTTCAATTACGGAGATGGGGCAAAACGGAAAGCGATTGTAAGAAGGCGTATTGGCGTGGTTGTACATTTTTAGAAGCTCTCGAAAAAAGGAAAATGGTTTTAACAACGATCAAATCGGCCTTCGTTTGTACTTGGAAATGTGGCAATAATGTAACTTTTAGCGGAAAGGCGCGTTACAATAGAGCTAGCACTCGCCCGTATTTATAACGGTCAATATAAAGAGCGCAACTTCAATTGTCAAGCATCTTTCAAAAAAACCTATATGGGTCGATATTAGAGAGACACGACCTTAGCTTCGTATACTCCTTCCAAAGAACTGATTTTAGCGAGGACCTGCTCAGAAATGCCGCTGTCAATGCTCATCACGGTCAACGCCTTCCCGCCGACTCCAAAACGCCCCAACGACAGCCCGGCTATATTTATAGATGCTTCCGCAAGGACAGTGCCGACCCGGGCGAGCATTCCAGGCTTATCGGTGTTTGTGTAGAACAATAGATGCCCTTCTGGATTCACTTCAAAATGGAACGCGTCGATCCGGACAAAGCGGGGATTTGTCGTTCCAAAAACCGTTCCCGCAAAAGAACGCTTTTCTTGGTCTGTCGAATATTCCACAGACAGCAATTGAGTGTAGTCTCCTTCGTCCCGTTCTTTCTTTTCGCTGATCCGGATGCCCATCGATTGAGCAAGCACCGGAGCGTTAATGTAATTGACCGGCTGGCTCATCATCCTCGAGAAGAATCCTTTCAGCACTCCGGTGGTCAGCAGTTCGATATGTTTCTGCAGAAGTTCGCCGCGCGCTTCGATTGCCAGTTCGCGTAATTTTCCTTTCATCACCTGAGCCTGCAAGCTCCCCAGTTTTTCAGCAAGGAGCATGTATGGCTTGAGTTCTGCCGGAATGCCGGCCTGGAATGCGACCGCGTTGACGGCACCTGAGATTCCGCGATCCTTCAGTGCGTCGGCAATTTGCTCAGCGATCTGGATCGCCACTTTTTCCTGTGCTTCTTCCGTCGATGCTCCAAGGTGCGGAGTTGCAATAAGGTGAGGTTGTTGGAGCAGCGGGTTTGATGTCGGAGGTTCCACAACAAACACGTCGAGCGCAGCTCCCGCAACCTGCCCGCTGTTCAGTGCGTTCAGCAGCGCGGTCTCGTCGATAATTCCGCCGCGCGCACAATTGATAACGCGAACGCCTTTCTTGCAGAGCTTGAATGTTTTCTCGTTCAGGATTCCCCGCGTCTCGTCGGTGAGAGGTGTGTGGACGGAAATAAAATCAGACCGGCGATAGATTTCTTCTAATGCAACAAGTTCGACGTCGATCTTCGAGGCAACGTCGCTCGCGAGTACCGGATCGAATCCGATGACCGTCATGCCAAACGCACGGCACCGTGTAGCGACTTCCCGCCCGATCTTTCCCACTCCGATAATGCCGAGCGTTTTACCCATGAGCTCGGTCCCCATGAATTTTTTTCTTTCCCACTTTCCGGCCAGCAGGCTCATGTTGGCCTGCGGAATATTCCGTGAGAGCGAAAGAAGTAGTGAGACCGTATGCTCTGCTGTTGAAATAGTATTTCCTCCGGGGGTGTTCATCACGATGATGCCATGGCGCGAGGCCGCTGCGACATCGATGTTGTCGACACCCGCCCCTGCCCTGCCGATCACTTTCATCGCTTTCGCTTCTTCAATGATGTCTGCGGTAACTTTTGTTCCGCTCCGGACGATGAGAGCTGCATACTCCGGTATTATTTTTTTGATCTCCTCCGGCGAAATCCCCGGCTTTGCATCAACCTGAAATCCTTCTCGTGTCAAAATATCGACGCAGCTTTGTTCTATCGGATCGCTGATGAGTATTTTCATGGGAGTGCTTTCGATGGTGAGATGCGATGTGAGTTGTTGTGTATCAAGAAACTAATGTGATGGGTGAGATCTTTGCTGGCATTGAACGAACGATGAACCGCTATGGCGCCAAGAACGCTAGGAACAATATTGAAATCGAAGAAACCCCTTCTCCTCTTAGCGTCCTTCGCGCCTTCGCAGTTTTCTCAATAAGCCGGCTTATTGCGCAAACGACTTGAGAACAGCTTGTACACCGGCGCCGAGTTCGAATTTGTACCCGCATTCCCGCAACGTCAACTCCAGCGCGCCGATCATGGTGACCATGTCGAGTTCGTCATAGTACCCGAGATGAGAGATGCGGAAGATCTTTCCAGCAAAATCGTCCTGGCCTCCGGCGATGGTGATACCGTACTTCGACTTCAACGTCTTGTTG
>CAYYHS010000433.1:0-3041 GCA_964471785.1 uncultured Chitinophagaceae bacterium | reverse complement strand
GTGTTCGCGTTCGGGTGAATACGCTTCCAATCCCAGCCGCTCTTTTATTTTTCCAATTTCGTCGGCATACTGCGCCCGGATATTAAGCAAGGCGACGAGTTTCCTATCGACGTCGTCAATTTTAATTCGCCATTCATCTATTGAGCTCATCACAAACCCCAATCTGAATGTGGATCCTGATCTCCGCCGCAACGGCGCCGGCAAGATTATGCATCAACAAGCGAAGAAAGGAACGCTGCGGCCGATTTCGCTGCACTCTTGACGCTGGTTTCTTTCTCAATATTCCGCAACAAGGCAGATCCAACCACGACGCCATCGGCAAAACGGCACACCGACGCGACTTGTGCTTTGTCTGAAATTCCGAACCCGACGACAAACGGTTTCAGAGTATTTTTTTTCACGCGGCGGAGGAATGCTTCAAATGCATCCGGATCGCCGAACGCGGTCCGGGCTCCCGTTACGCCGGTGACGGAAACACAATATGTGAAATCGGTGGAGATTGAATCAAGGTATGCAATTCGTGCGTCGGGTGTGGTCGGAGCCATTAAGAAAATGTTGCTCATCGCGCACGACAACGACAGAGCTCTCCATTCCTTGCCCTCTTCCGGCAGCAGGTCCGGGACGATCATCCCGTCAACACCGGAGTCGGCGGCATCGCGCAGAAAATTTTGCATTCCATAACGCAGGATGGGATTCACGTAGCCCATCAAGATGATGGGAAGTGAGGTCTGTCGCCGCGCTTCTTTCACTGCCGTCAGCACTCCCCCTAGTGTCGCCCCGTTTTGAATTGCTACATGTGATGAACGTTGTATTGTTTCTCCGTCTGCAATCGGATCGGAAAAAGGTATTCCCACCTCGATATGAGTAGCGCCCGCCTTCTCGAGTTCGAGAATTAACGGCACCGTCGCCCCTCGAATAGGAAATTCGGGTGTGATGTAGGGGATCAAGGCTTTCTTGCCTTGCGACTGCAATTTTTGGAATGCGGATCGGATTCTGTTCACAGGCTTTGGGGCTTCATTGGTAAGTGTGCGCACCAAGTTCCAATCCGGAAACAGTTGTCTCCGATAGAGGCGAGAATAACCTGCGAAGAAACTTTCTATGGCCGACAGCTGCAATCATCGCACCATTGTCGGTGCAGTATTGCGGGGCAGGGATGAATAACCGAAGTTTTGCATCATCGGCAGCGCGGCTCATCGCAAAACGCAAGGCTGAGTTCGCAGAGACGCCGCCGGCGACAGCCACCTCCCTCACACCAAACTCTGCGGCAGCGGCAATCGTTTTCGCTACCAGGACTTCGACAACAGAGGCTTGGAAACTCGCGCAGATGTCGGCCAGCTGTTCCCGGCCTAATTCCGTCTGGTGCGAATCGCGCAGAAAATAGAGGACCGAAGTCTTGATGCCGCTGAAGCTGAAATCGTACGGCGAGTCATCCAGATAGGTTCGAGGAAATTTGATTGCCGCAGGATTCCCTTCCTTAGCCAGGGCATCAATTTTAGGCCCCCCCGGATATCCCAATCCGAGCATTTTCGCAACCTTGTCGAACGCTTCTCCCGCGGCATCGTCCCGCGTTTCCCCGATAAGCTTGTACTCGAAATCGCCGCGCATAAGCACCAGTTGAGTATGTCCACCCGAAACTGTCAGGCAAAGGAACGGAAATGTGGGGTACGGTCGTTCGATGAAGTTCGAGTAAATATGTGCTTCCATATGGTTAATCCCCACAAACGGGATTTCCAGACCATACGCGAGAGATTTGGCAAAATTGAGACCGACAAGGAGCGAACCCATAAGCCCAGGGCCAACCACACCGGCAACGGCCGAGATCTCGGATTGTCGGATGCCCGCATTCTTCAGGGCCTCCTCGACGATCGGAATGATCAACTTCTGATGCGCCCGTGAGGCTAGCTCGGGAACAACTCCCCCAAATTCTTCATGGACGAATTGCGACGACACGACATTAGACCGGAGCACTCCGTCGCACATGACCGCGGCTGACGTTTCATCGCAAGACGATTCAATACCAAGAATGACCGCAATTTTTTCCATGGTTCAAATATAACAAATGAAGGATGAATATCAAAAATGCGGGGAGTGTCTCAGTTTGTCATTCCCGTTCCGAACGAAAGACGGGATAGACTCCAGCGGTGCCGAAGGCATCCCTTCGGGAGAATCCAAAAATTGTTTTTCCGATCTCATCATGGATGCCCGCTTTTCCCGAAGGGATCACTTTGTGACGTGGGCATGACATGCCTTTGTTCAAACTGAGACACTGCCAAAATGCGGGGAATGTCTTATTTAGATCGAGAGATTGTCATGCCTGCGGAAGCGGGCATCTATCCCACACCAAAAAAGAAATACCTGGATTCCCGCAGCCCCTTCGCCCAGCCTTGCACAGCCAAAGGATTTTATCTACATTGAAGACCAGAAACTTATATTCTGATGATTTACTCAACCCTATGCATCAACGCCGCTTTTTAATTTTTCTGATGATTGGATTCGTGCTCGGCGGTTGCTCCACTCTCGAGCGACTGACTCATGGCACACCTCCTATCGAGCAATTCCGGCACAAGGTGGATGCAATCCTTTCGGACTCTATATTCACATCGACAAAATGCGGCATTGAAATATTATCGCTCGAAAACAACGAAATCCTGTATGAACGAGATGCAAAAACGCTCTTGCGGCCTGCATCCAACATGAAGCTCGTCACAACTGCCGCCGCACTTCTTATTCTTGGCCGGCATTATTCCTTCACCACTTCTCTTTACGCAGACACCATCATCTCCGCCGACACTCTGGAGGGTAATCTTTACCTTAAGGGATCCGGGGATCCCGATTTTAA
The DNA here is from genome assembly GCA_964471785.1 of uncultured Chitinophagaceae bacterium. Classification (GTDB taxonomy): domain Bacteria; phylum Bacteroidota; class Ignavibacteria; order UBA10030; family UBA8401; genus JAGVPT01. Next base: position 202 of record CAYYHS010000433.1, on the reverse strand, counting down.
TTCAGCCAACTTGGGATCTCTTCTTCTCTCCCTCAAAGCGAAAGGCGTTTCGAAAATCAACGGGAACCTTGTGGGCGACGCGAGTTGCTTCGACGATGAACATTGGGGATCGGGGTGGATGTGGGATGATGAACCGTCCGGCTTTGCGGCATATAACTCCGCCCTCTCAATCAACCGAAACTGTGTGCAGATTACAGTGACA
>CAYYHS010000432.1:0-3043 GCA_964471785.1 uncultured Chitinophagaceae bacterium | reverse complement strand
TGTCACGATCGGTCCGTCGAACGCGTGGGATCTCGCAAGCTCGCTTTTGTAGTGTTCGGCTAACTTCTTTTGTTCTGCGTCATGGTAGAAAATCGCAGATCGATATTGAGTGCCGGTATCGTTCCCCTGCCGGTTCAACGTGGTAGGGTCATGAGTTTTCCAGAAGATTTCGAGCAGCTCTGGAAATGAGATTTGCTTTGGATCGTAAGCAATTTGGCAAGCTTCGGCATGGCCTGTCGTACCGGAGCACACCTGTTCGTATGTTGGATTCACAACGCTTCCTCCGGCATATCCGGAAACGACCGATTTAACGCCCTTCAGATTCTGAAACACTGCCTCAACGCACCAGAAGCAACCCGCTGCAAAAGTCGCCGTGTCCACATCCGCCAATTTCATTGTCACTCCTTCTCCTTGTTTAACTGGAACTGCGTTCCACAAATGCTCTCTTACCAAAAAGACTCCGAGGACAATCGCTGTGATAACGAGAACAACTCTCCAATGTTGTTTCAATCCCTTCTCCTTCCAATGGTCAGATCGGATGGATGAGAACCGTTCACTGCACCATTAATGTTTCTTCAGAACTTCGCTTAAAACGTAGGCGTAGACCCCGAACGCTCTCATCGCCTGAGACTGAGCGTGAACGGTGCCGATCTGGTCAACTCCATATCCCTCCTCTCCTCCTCTGGGATTCCATCCATTCCGTATCCCATTGTCGCTCAATCGATGGAGAAGAACGTACGCGCCGCCGTGATGATTGGACCAGACATGCTCGAGCATTTTTCCGACTTCTCCCGGGATCTCCGCGAGTGAATCCGGGGCAAGAAGGTATGCATCCAGAACAAAATGGACAAACGCTCCGTTTCCGTCCATTCGCAGTTGGAAGTAATCCTTCGAATCCACCCAGCCGTTGGCCGGATTCATAATCCGTTTCGCCGAGAGAAGTGCAATGAGCTTATATTTGTCGTCTCCGGTTATTCGGTACATTTCCGCTGCGACAGAGAGATACGAAGCTTCCTCCCAGGGCAATTGCTTGCCGAACGCAGCCCTCCCGAGTTTCCCTTCCCACTTTCCATTCCCGCGATAAAAGGTTTTTTCGATCCCCGGGTAAGTAGCATCGCCCTCCCACACGAGGAGTGCGTCGTTGAAATATTTCTTTTCTTTTGTCGCTTCGTAGAGCATGCCGGCTACCGTGACCATCTGGTTCGTGTTGCTGTTCATGAGAATCATATCGTTGACGCCCGAGTTCGGCGGCCAGCTGTACCAACTCCAGAATCCTTCATGGTGAGAGAGTCTTCCTTCCTCTCGCGCTTCATCATATCGTTTCTTCGCGTCTTCCACCCACTCTGATTGTTTCTTTCCCGAGAACTGCCACCAGTACAATTCCGCGAGACAGATCCACGCACGATCGTCAACCCATGTTCCGTTGGACATATCTGCGAATTTCCTTTGGCTCAGATAGACGTTGAGGAGGTTCTTATCTCCGGTGGCGGCATAGAGGAAGGCTTCGCCAATAGCTCCATTCGCAGCTTCCCATGCTGCATTGTAGACTCGTTGAAACTGAGCATCGATCTCGACCGCCCGTTCCACAGTCACCTTAAACTGAGCATCGGGTTTTAGAAAAGCAGGCTGACTCTCTTCAACTCCCAGGACCGTATCCAGATGAGAGCCTTCACGCTGATGCACCACAAAGAAATAGATCGCCCCCGCGAGAACAATCACAGCAAAGGCAACGTACCTTGTTCTTGGCAGTTTGTTTACCTTCTTCGGTTTCGCCGATGAATCAGGCTTCTCTTTTCCCTTTTTCCTCTTCATGAGAGTGGGCGATCATCTATTTAAAGACGGCATCGCAGCGAGAGGATAGCGACTGCCCGAGGCCGCTCCCGGCGGAGCCGCCAGGTTAATTTCCGCAAGTTCATCCTTGGTAAGAGATAGTTCTACAGCGGCGACATTGTCCTCGAGATACTTACGCCGTTTCGTTCCGGGGATTGGCACAATATCTTCGCCCTGGGCAAGCAGCCATGCTATGGCTAGTTGCGGAGCGGTGCAGCCTTTCTTCCGGGCAATTGATTCTACTCGTTTCAGCAATTCAAGATTGTGCTGGATATTCTCTTGCTGAAATCGCGGAGAATTGCGGCGAAAATCATCTGGCGCGAGGCTTTCAGTAGTTCTGATCTTGCCCGTAAGAAAACCGCGACCGAGCGGACTGTAAGCAACGAACCCAATCCCGAGATCGCGGCAAGTTGAGAGAATTTCGGTCTCCGGATCGCGCGTCCAAAGAGAGTATTCGGATTGGATGGCACTGATCGGGTGCACCGCGTGAGCACGCCGTATAGTCGTGGACCCCGCTTCCGAGAGTCCGATGTAGCGAACCTTCCCTTCCTTGACAAGTTTGCTCATTGCGCCCACAGTATCTTCGATTGGCGTATCAGGGTCGACACGATGAAGATAGTAAAGGTCGATCGTTTCAACGCCGAGTCGCCGCAAACTTCCCTCGCATGAGGACCGAACATATTCCGGCCGGCCGTTAATGCCGCGAAGGTTCGGGTTTTCAGGATTACGAACAATGCCAAACTTCGTCGCGAGAACTATTTTCTCTCGTTTGCCTTTGATGGCCTTCCCGACAAGCTCTTCATTCTTATGAGGACCGTACATGTCTGCGGTATCGAGAAAAGTCACTCCCAGCTCAAGCGCGCGGTGAATCGTCGCAATTGATTCGACGTCGTCTTGCTTTCCGTAAAATTCCGACATCCCCATACAGCCGAGGCCGATGGCGGAGACCGTGGGACCATTTCTTCCAAGAGTTCGTGTTTTCATATATCTTCCTTTGATGAATAATTTTACCTGGTCAGAGATCCAGACATGTTAAAACTTTTCGGCCGCCGATTATTTCGACCTAGAAACGCGAGCCAGATTACTTCGTGACTTTATATCCCATCGTGGCCATTTTCTCTGTCACACGAATTCGTTGATCTCCCTGTATTTCTATCGCACCATTTTTCACCGAGCCGCCGGCCCCGCAATATTGCTTTAGCGTGCTGGCTAT
>CAYYHS010000431.1:0-3049 GCA_964471785.1 uncultured Chitinophagaceae bacterium | reverse complement strand
CATGTCATGCCCCAGAGCTGCTACGTGATTATCATTCCCTTGCCGGGATTATCCAGGCTCTACGAGGCGCTTGGGCCGCAAGGGTATCCTCTCTGGACGTGTTCGATCGATCTCGCCGTTCACCTCAAGTGATTTGCATTCCGACTAAACAACGGGAGCGCACATACATAGCCGTCACTAATTACAAAACCACTCACAAAGAATGGATTTCGGCCGTTCGACAGCGTCCAACCCTAACTCTGACACGTTACCGCACGATGAATCGGTTTATGAACGATCTTTTGGCCTCCCGCCACCGACCATCGTATGTTCTGTTTCCTGAATGCTCGATCCCGCGGCGTTGGGCTCGTACTATCGCGACTAAGCTGTCGTTACGGGGAATTTCTCTCATAGCAGGTCTTGAATACCAACGCGGACCGACAGGTCTTCGAAATGAAGTGATGATCTCTCTATGCACAGACTTCATCGGATATTTCACTAATCTAATCCTTCTCCAGCCAAAACTCGCCGCTGCTTGGGGAGAGCAAAAGGAAATTGCGCGGTATTCCTCGTTGTTGCTCGAGCAGCCACCCGCGGGTTCATTTCGGCTACCGGTTTTTCAGCACGGAGAGTTTTGCTTCGCTGTACTGATTTGCAGCGATCTAACGACACTCGAAAATCGAAACGCCCTTCAGGGCTATATTGACTGCCTATTTGTTCCCGAATGGAACCAGGATCTAGAGACCTTTAAATCGCTCGTAGAAGCTTCCACAAACGACCTCCATGCATATGTCGTTCAGTCCAATAACCGACTCTACGGCGATAGTCGTATACGAGCACCATATCGAGAACACTTTAAACGGGACGTTGTACGAATTCGAGGCGGCCTACATGATTATTATGTCACTGATGAAATCGACGTGAAAGCATTGCGAGCATTTCAATCGAATCCTACTCCCCCTGAAGGTGATTCAGCGCTGTTTAAGCCGTTTCCTATAGGTTTTAAGATGGCGGCAATCCGCCGCTTCGAATGGTTCTAAGAGCGTTCGGGCCGGCTGAGGCGCTCGATGAGGTGGGTGATTCATGAACCGCGTGGAAGATTTGATTTAACTCTCGCCAGCATATCAGCGGTTTGCAGCGGCGTCGCCCTGTCTGAAAGAAACGCGTTCCTAGACAGCAAAAGAGCCTCCCAACTCGAGAACCACTAATCGAGTTTCCGAAATCCTGAAGCAATCAAGTAATCAAAGGTCTGATCTAAGACTTCCAAAGATGGAACAAAGACCACACAGGCATCCCGTGCGCGGGTTAGCAGCACTCGGTATGCATTAAGTCTAAGCTGATAGGGGTTCTTCACCTTTGCACCTCGTTTGTAGCCCCGAGCGAGCGAATTATCCCACCGGCCATCCTTCATTATCAGATCCGTACCCCATGCGAGGAGGACGGAATCCAGCTCGAGACCCTGGGCACCGAATTCCGTGATGGCATCGTGCAGATGCCGGCATGAGGTCGGTTGTACCTCTCCGTCGCCATACCACGGGCCGAAGTGTATCCTCTTTGTCGCTTGGAACCCGTTTGGTACATCAAACAGTTCAAGGTCACGATCCTTGGACGAGGCTATTAGACCAAATCGGGCCTCCGGCGCATCTGCGTAGCGCTCTCTTAGATAACGGCGTGCTGTGTCGAGATCTCGCGTGATGCGAAGGTGGTATCCCTTCGCAGCAAGCGTTTTTGCTGCCGCAGCATTTTTTGCTGATGGGTTTGCTGCCAATAGCCCTTCGACCCATCGATAAAGGTCGTCTACCTGATGGAATCTCAACTGAGTCGTAAGAGAAAGATCTGCGGCCTCATGCACATTTCCAAGACCGGCAAAGGTTACACGATGGTCCTCGGGTGCAAAGACTGACCATGTTTCACGTTGCTTGGATTGATCGATCGCCGTGCGCCACTGACCCAAGCCGCCTTCTTCGCCGACATGGATTTCCTGGCCCTGGCCAATGAGACCCACAACAACACACCATTCCGGAATGCGTTCGGCAAACTCGACGAATAGCTCGGGTTCCGATTTTTCGCCATAAAGATGCACCATATCGGGGTGCTTCTCAGTGACTTTGTCTCGGTCGAATGCCCGCTGGGCTTCGTCGAAGACGAGGACATGCTGTGGCGGTACAATATCTGGCCGCCTCGAATACATCTTAATGTAATCTTTGACGCCACGCACGAATGTCTTTCCCTCCCCACCCGCTGCTCGCATCTCGTATTGGAGCACGTCGACCAAGGGGCCGTTTCCCGACAGGAAAACAGCAGGTGCGGGCGGTTTACCGTCCTCGCGCGGAATAGAGAGATCATCCAGGTAATGCGCGTGCACGGTCTGAAGGCCCACTAGCGTCTTGCCAGAACCGGGCAGTCCCGACACCAAGATGAGGGCTCGTTTCCTCGCCTTGGCCGTCTCGTGAATGATCTGAGTAATTCGAGCTACGGCCTTTCCCGTCGCAGCAGCAGCTCGTTCGATGCGTCGCAACGTGCCAGAGGCAAAAAGCTCTCGAGCAGCCTTTACGAGCGACGGTAACGGTCGGTACTTCGAAGGATTTAGAAAGTCCGCAATCCGGAATGGAATCTGACTCTTGTCTCGAACAATGTCGGAACAGTATTGGTCAACGAAGTCCGGACCCATCACAGTCACACCGTCGAACTCGCCCACCTTCCCACGTGCCCCCGTCGGCACTAGAGCACAAGCCACGGGTGTGGAGTGGCAGTCGGCATGGTAAAGACGAAGATCCCGCGCATATCCACTTGCTTGATCAAGATCGGCTTGGCTGGGTAGCTCCTTCCCCTTAAGCTCGAAGACTGCGACAGCCCCGTCCAATAGGAAAATCACGTCAGGTCTTCGGGACTCTAGCGGAAGCTCGTATTCCAAAATTGAGCTGAATTGTTTGGCAACCTCGGTGGCCTTAAGAACCTCTCTGACTTCACGCTGAAGCAACGGAATCGACTCAGTCCAGGCCCGTATTTGTCCGTCAGAATCGGAACCGCGATTCGCTAAGAGACCCTCCCGTACAGTGGAGGACGATGA
>CAYYHS010000430.1:0-3049 GCA_964471785.1 uncultured Chitinophagaceae bacterium | reverse complement strand
AAATATACACGCAAAACGAAAGAGAAGCAAGGCGGGTGGAATAAATTAACAAATCAGAAATATTGAGGTAACAACCTTAGCGATAAATGACAAGCTTTTCGCCTGCATGGATGTCTGCGGCTAATGCATTCCAACGCTGGATGTCGTCGACCGAGACGCCGAATTTCTTCGAAAGGTTCCACAGCGTGTCGCCGCTCCGCACACGGTAATACTCCGTGTTATCCGAAGTCAGATGGATTCTCAGCTTTCGCCCTGCCAAAACGCGGGAGGTAGAAAGCTTGTTCCACTTCTTCAGGTCAGAGACCGAAACATTATAGAGAGCTGCGATCTTTTCCAGCGTCTCCCCCTTTTTCACACGGTGCTTAATCGTCTTAAGTTTCACGGGAGCGGCGGGTACCGCGGCAGGCTTCTGGCTGACACCTTGTTGAGGCGATTGGACCGACGAACTCCCTACATAAACCTCGAGAGATTGCCCGGCATAGATCCTGTTGCGGTGCAGTTTGTTCCAGCTTTTCAGGTCGGCAATGGCGACGTTATAGTCATTCGCTATCTTCTCCAGGCTTTCTCCCCTCTTCACTTTGTGCTGCACCCAATGATTCCCCTCGTCACTCGGTTCGTCCGCTTTGGAATTAACTTGCCTCGCCGCACTCGGCATCTTCTTGAGAGCATTCTTCTGCTCAAAGCTCATCGAAGCGATATTCTCATATTGCTGCATCTTCTCCTTAGGAACCCAGACATTCACCGTCTGTCCAACCTGTATAGACTTGCCGTACGGAATGTTATTCCAATTTCTTAAATCGCTTGCGCGTACGTCGAACCACTCAGCGATGTGCCCGAGCGTCTCTCCCTTCTTCACGACGTAAGCGACTTTGTCGCGCCCCGCCGGAACAAGCGTCTGCTTTCGGGTAAGCTTGTGTCGCACGAGCTTCGGCCGGGGTAGTTGCTCCGTCTCTTCCAATACCTTCGGCTCCGAGGCCGTCGCCAACAATCGTTTCTTTGAAACCGGGATGATGAGATAGTTGCCAACTCTTAGCCTGCTCCGCTTTGTCATCTTGTTGACTTCGAGGAGAACCGAAGTCGCTATGCCGTATTTCCGGGCAACGCTGCTCGGAGTATCGCCGCGGCGTATTTTATGTTCTGCCCATTGTCGCTTTTGATCGTCCGGAATCTGTGCATATTTTGCTGCAAACGCTTCAGCTGTTCCCGCGGGGACCCTCAACTTGTATCCCCGGTAATTGGGCGGGGTACACCACTGGATTAATTCGGGATTGAGCTCTTTCAGCTTCTCTGCGGTAGTGCCTGCGCATTCAGCTAAGACATCCAGATCTACGCAATCATCGACACTAACAAATTCATACGCCAAACTGTCCGCCCGCGGCACATCTTTAAAACCGTACGCCCCCGGATTCATCGCCATGAGTGATACGGCAATGTATTGAGGAACATAATTGCGCGTCTCGCGGGGAAGATAACGTCTCATGGACCAGAAATCATTCGACTGGCTTCTCCGGATGCCTCTGTTGATCCTTCCTCCGCCGGAATTATAGGCCGCGATCGCAAGCTGCCAGTCGCCATACACGTCGTGAAGATCCTTAAGGTAACGAGCCGCCGCTCTCGTCGCCTTTTCGAAGTCGCGACGCTCGTCGAACCAGTAGTTCCCCCTGAGCCCGTACAGCGTTCCAGTTCCCTTCATGAATTGCCATAACCCCACCGCCTTCACCCACGAGCGAGCGGATGGATTGAGACCGCTTTCCATCATGGAAAGATACATCATTTCTTTAGGCACACCCTCTTCATTGAAGATGCGCGAGATGGCCGGAAAATATTTGCCCGATAGATAGAGCCAGCGTTCAAAATGCTCCCTCCCCTTGTCCATGAAGAACATGATGTTCTTTTCGACAAGGTCGTTCATTCTCATTGGGATCGTTGTTTCCGGGATCACGACGTTCGGAATCTTGATCTTGGAAACATCGATGTTCTCGACATCTAAATTCAGTTTCTCGCGAAGGGCAAAGATAGAACTTTCCGGACCCAGTTCATCGATGCTTGCGATATATTTCTCATAGTCTTCGACGACGCTCCGGCTCAGGTCGTTATATTCCTGATTGTTTTCGATGTCTGGGTAATAACTGATTTCGTTCAGGATACCGATAGTCTGTTCAAATTCGTCCGCCGAGAGAACGGAATCTCCGACCGCCTGGGCTTGCAATGCCGAGAGGTAGTGTTGGCGTGCCGATTCAAGCCGAGCGCCGATCACCACTTCGTCGCCCGTATCCACAGAATCTGTTCCGGCAACCGCTGTCGTCTCAGCACTTGCTTTGGCCAGCGGGGGGAGGACAAGAGCGGCATCAGTATCGCCGTCAGTTACAGTGGGGTTGGGAGTTGCAAATGGGGGGATGTTTGACGCCAGAAGGAACGGCTTTGATTCTTTGGTCAATGCCGGAGTTTGAGGCGACAAATTCGGTCGGTCGGTCGCCCCTTGATTGCCAGCAAAAAGGCCAAAAAATAATAATCCAACAAATAATCGAGCCATTACTCCTCAAAAAGACCGTTCTTAGGAAAGTTATCTATATGGAAATATATCAATCAATGAAATAAAGTCAAGGGATAATTTGAAGAGAATGCCGGAAGTGGTTGTAATTGCAGAGAAAAGGTAGAAACAACAGCAGGCAGAGACTTGTTAGGGACCAGTCTTTGACGCGAAGGTCAAGACTATCCGATCTCGGTCAGTAGAACTCCGGCGAGAGTCACGACACCCCCGATTACAAATTGAGCACTGATTGCCTGGCGAAGCAAGATATATGAAAAAATACTTGTTACGATGGGCTGCGCATTTGCGAAGACGGCTACCTTGGTAGTCTCCATCCTTCCCAGCGCGTAGTACCATAAGAAGTAAGAGATCACCGAGGTCCCGAGCCCAAGGTAAAAAATTCCTTCCCAGTGGGACGCAGTCAAGGTCGACAAATCAAAACGGGAAACGCCGTAAATTCCCAGTGGCAAGAAGAGGATCATCCCGCCAATCATTGAAAGCGACGCCACATGGAATGCT
>CAYYHS010000429.1:1865-3061 GCA_964471785.1 uncultured Chitinophagaceae bacterium | reverse complement strand
ATGTTGCTCTTGCCAGGAAACAGAAGTCAGATCTCAGGAAGCTCTCGGGTACAATTCAGAATGATATTTTAAAAGAGTACGTTGCCCGCGGTACTTTTATTTACCCCCCCCGACAATCAATGCGTCTGGTAACGGATACCTTCGCATGGTGCAGCGAGAACCTGCCGAACTGGAATACGATTTCGATCAGCGGATATCACATCCGTGAAGCGGGATCGACTGCAGTGCAGGAGATTGCATTCACTCTGGCGAATGCGAAAGCCTACGTCTCGGCAGCCATCGCCGCCGGTTTGGTTGTTGATGATTTTGCTCCGCGACTCTCGTTCTTTTTCAACGCCCATAATAATTTTCTGGAAGAGGTAGCCAAATTTCGCGCAGCAAGGCGCCTCTGGGCGTCAATCATGAAAAACGAATTCGGTGCGAGGAATCCGGATGCGATGAAGCTGCGGTTTCACGCTCAAACCGGGGGATCTACTCTCACGGCCCAGCAGATCGATAACAATATTACCCGTACTTCGCTCCAGGCACTGGCCGCGGTCCTCGGCGGTTGTCAATCGCTGCATGTGAACGGCAAAGACGAAGCCCTTGCTCTCCCGACTGAAGAAGCAGCCCGCGTGGCGCTCCGGTCGCAGCAGATCATCGCGTTCGAATCCAGCGTGGCCGATACCGTCGATCCGCTCGCCGGCTCCTATTTTTTGGAATCGCTCACGGACGAAATCGAGTCGCGAGCGAGGGAATACATTAAAAAAATTGATGAGCTGGGAGGAGCGATCGGGGCCATTGAGGCGCAATATTACCAATCCGAGATTGCAGAAAGTGCCTATCGATATCAGAAGGCGATCGACGAGAAGGAGAAGCTTATTGTCGGTGTGAACTCGTTCACAGGAGAGAAGGAGCCGCTCCCGGAGCTTCTGAAAGTGGACGACGCAATTCGAACGCAACAAATTGAAAGGCTGAATGCAGTAAAGCGCGATCGTGATGGAAAAAGACTGAAGGAGGGGATGGATGAATTGCGCAGTGCGGCAAAAGGAAATGGTAACGTTATCCCTCCAATGCTGAAGGCTGTCGAGTCGTATGCTTCGGTGGGCGAGATATCGGATCTTTTGCGAGAAGTCTGGGGCGAGTACGAGGTTTGAAGGAAAGGTTGAGGGGAGGGGGATGGAGGAAGATTCTGCGTTAAACCAGCAGGTCGCCGG
>CAYYHS010000429.1:0-1765 GCA_964471785.1 uncultured Chitinophagaceae bacterium | reverse complement strand
CTTTTTTATCGAAGGCTGGAGAAATGTTGAAGAAGCGACGGGAGAGCCAGGTGGAATTGAAATACTTCTTGCTACGAAGGAGGCGAGGGAGGAGACTCATTATTCATCACTTTTTACGGCCGCGGCAAAGCATTCGCGGGAACAGATTGAGGTCTCTGCAAAGGAGTTCGGGCAGATCGCGGATACTGTAACCGGGCAGGGCATTGCCGCGGTGGTCAAGAAATTTAAGCGAGAGATTGATTCGGAGATTCGAAGACTATCAAAAAAGGAAAATGCATTTGCTATCGGGGTTGACCATATTGCCGACCCGGGCAACCTCGGCGTCATTATTCGCTCTGCAGATTGGTTCGGGGTCGATACAGTAATTCTAAGCCCTGGAAGTGTCGATCTTTACAATCCGAAAGTTGTTCGTTCGACAGCCGGATCCATTTTTCATTTGCCTATTGTCAGCTGTACGGAGGCGGCTGGGTCTTTCGAGCGCGCGTTGAAAGAGCTGCGGTCTGGCGGCTTCAAACTCTTCGGCGCAAGCGTGAACGGGAAAGCCGATCTTCGGACAGTGAAATGGCCGAAGAAATCCTTCCTCATCATCGGGAGCGAAGCGCGTGGGATATCCGGCGACGTAGCTGCATTGCTCGACGAAAACATTGCAATTCCAAAGTTCGGCAAGGCTGAGTCCTTGAATGCAGGCGTTGCAGCCGGCATCTTTCTCTCCCACGCCTCATTTCAAATACAGAAGTAATTCATCCATTGAGATTTTCCCTAGCATGATTACAGACGTTCCCGGAATCCTCGTCGGTCACTGCACAAATCGTGAAGCCTTGACAGGCTGTACGGTTGTCCTATGCCCGCCCGGGACCGCTGCGAGTTGTGATGTGCGCGGCAGTGCGCCCGGATCCCGCGAACTGGCCCTCCTCTCTCCGGATAAACAAACGCAGGAAATCCATGCCGTTCTTCTTACCGGCGGGAGCGCCTTTGGATTGGGGGCTGCGAACGGCGTCATGAAATTTTTGGCTGAAAAAGGGATTGGCTACAAGACTCCCTGGGCTCTTGTCCCGATTGTTCCCTCTGCGGTGATTTTTGATCTCAACGTCGGTGATTCGAACGCCTTCCCGACGGAACAGAACGCGTATTTTGCCTGTACAGTCGCTTCCAAAGAATTTGAACAGGGGAGTGTTGGCGCGGGTGTCGGTGCTACGGTTGGAAAATGGAATGGATTGGAATCGGCGATGAAGGGGGGCGTCGGCAGTTATTCTATGAAACAGAAGGATGTTGTGGTCGGGGCAATCGCAATTGTCAACGCGGTGGGGGATATTATCGGTCCCGATGGGCGAATCCTCGCGGGGGCCATCCAGCAGGGTGAATTTCTGGGCGAAGAAAAAAGGCTCGCCTCCCTCCTCGGCGACACGTTGATCCTCCGAAATATTAACACGACGCTCGTTGTTGTTGCGACAAATGCGAGGTTGAGCAAGGTCGACTGTTACCGTGTAGCACAACGCGCCCATGACGGAATGGCGCGTGCGATAACTCCGTCGCACACCACGTTCGACGGGGATACGACCTTCACATTGAGTGCGGGCGATCTGCGCGCTCCAGTCGACCTGATAGCCGAAATGGGAGCTGAAGCTGCGGCGGGGTCGATCAGGGCAGCGGTCAAAGGATCTATGCCGCTTCGTTGACCTAGTACCGTTTCCAAAGAATAAGATTGTATTTTTGTAAAATGTTTCTTCGATTAGCAGCTGACCCCACCCTAGCCCTCCCCTTTTAG
>CAYYHS010000428.1:0-3063 GCA_964471785.1 uncultured Chitinophagaceae bacterium | reverse complement strand
AGGAGCAGTAGAGGCAGCGAAAGCCGGAGCGGCAGCTTCCCTCGTTCGATCAATGTCGCTTGCGATCGACAACGTGCCCCATACTGGGGCGATGCACTATGTCGACGGCGTTGCAAAGATTCCCTCGGCTGCCGTGAGCACTGCAGGGGCAGACAAACTCAGTGCACTATTGAAATCCGGGAAAAAAGTCCGCCTCTGTCTAACGCTAAGCTGCAAGTCCTTGCCCGACGTAGAATCCGCCAACGTCATTGGAGAAATCAGGGGTTCTGAAAGACCGAACGAAGTGATCGTGATCGGCGGTCATCTAGACAGTTGGGACAAGGGACAAGGCGCCCATGATGACGGCGCGGGCGTTGTCCAATCCCTTGAGGCTCTTTGTTTGATGAGAGAACTCGGCTTGAAACCGAAGAGGACCATTCGGTGTGTCCTCTTTATGAATGAAGAGAATGGCTTGCGCGGCGGCAAAGCGTATGCAGAGCAAAAGCGCTCGCCCGATGAACGGAACATTGCCGCGATCGAAAGCGATGCAGGAGGATTCGCACCGCTCGGCTTCGGCGTTAGCACGGATTCTGCAACGTTCGAAAAATTCAAGAACTTCTCAGGGGCGCTGCAGGAGATCGGTGCGGACCGTATACGGAAAGGAGGCGGAGGTGCCGATATTTCGCCTCTTGCCAGTGCGGGCGTACCGCAAATCGGCCTCCTCCCGGAAAACCAACGCTACTTCGACTATCACCATTCAGACAATGATACCATCGATAAGGTCAATCCGCGGGAATTGGAGCTCGGCGCAATCGCAATGGCCATTCTCTCGTACGAGATCGCGCAAGAAGGTCTCTGATGTCGAGGAACGTATGCAAAGTTCAAAATGCAAAAGTCCAAAGGTAAGCGCAAAATGCAAGGGGAATTGAAGTTCCCTTAGTTTGGATATATCCAAAAGCTTATTCCTAGACACCTGCCCATTTTCGAATGTAGGTTTCTCCAAAATCCGATCTTTGCATTTCTCCAGAGGGGAGAAAACCTATACATTTATGCCGTTGATGACCACACTGTTTCGTCGTCTTGAAAATATCCCTTTGTTGGGGAACCTTGCAATCGAACGATATGAACTCGACAACGGGTTACACGTTGCGATTGTGGTTGATTCAACAACACCGATTTTTACATACCAGACTTGGTTTAAAGTCGGTTCTGCAGACGAGCAACCGGGCCGGCAGGGACTAGCTCATCTATTCGAACATATGATGTTCCGGCAGACTTCGCGGAGAGCCATGGGGGAGTTCGAACGAATCGTGAACCAGAACGGCGGGACGGGGATCAATGCGTACACTTCGCGAGACCAGACGGTCTATTTCTTCACATTCCCAACGGAGAAACTCGAGCTTGCCGTCGATCTGGAATCCGACCGGATGAAGAATCTCTTGATCGAGGATACAATGTTCGAGACAGAGAAAGGCGCAGTTCTGACGGAGAAAAATCGGGGGCTTGATGATCCGAACAGACTGCTGTGGGACACCCTCTACGAACATGCGTACCAAAAGCATAACTACCGTTATTCTACGATCGGCACGGTAGAATCGATCGAGAGCTTCACACCCGAAGAGGCACGGCAGTTTTACTCGAGCTATTATTCGCCCGACAATTCATTGATCATCATCGTCGGCGACGTAAAGCCGGATCTCGCCCTCAGATCGATCGCTGCACACTACGGAGTGATCCAGCCTTCAGGCGCCGTGAAGCAACCACGCGACGGCGAAGCTCAACAGCGCGAAAGACGCGAAACGACGATCACCCATCCCAAAGCCACGCGCCGAATGATTGCGAAGGCGTGGCATATTCCCAATCTAACGCACGCGGATTATCCGGCCCTGGCTACGGTCGGCCGGCTCCTTACGTCGGGAAAATCTGCAGTGTTGAACCAACGGATCCTCAATACCGCCAAGGCGACGGAGCTTTTTGCCGACGTCTTTATCTCGAGAGACTGCGGCACGTTCGAGTTATTTGTCCAGCCGTCGGATGGCGAAGAATTTGAAGACATTGAAAAGATTTTTTTCGAAGCGGCGACCGAACTTGCAGATGGTAAGATCAGCGGGGATCAACTTCTCATTGTGAAGAACAGTTTGCAGAAAGAGATGTACCGGGCGATTGCCGCACCCGCACAGCTTGCGAGGCTCATCGGTGATGGTTTTATTTTTGCCGACGACCCGGCATCAAGAATACGCGCCATAGAAAAGATCGAAGCGGTGACGAAAAAAGAGATCGAACACGTCATCGGTACGTATATTCTCGAAGCGAAGGACACGACCGTGAAATTGATTCCGCATAAGGTGGAGTGAGCCCGGCAATGTCAGTGCGCAATCACGAACTATATCATGAGCAGGATCTGCGAGTTCCGATGACACATCTAAACCTTGTGTTTCACGGTGCTGGAATTCAACAGGAACCGGAATCGATGTGCGGTCTTGCTCGGTTCACCGCTAAGATGCTCTTCCGCGGCGCAGGATCTCTTACCCGTGAAGAGATTTCCCGAAGATTTGACCTGCTCGGAGCAGAAGTCAGCGCCCATGTCTCAGAGACAGATTTCTTGGTCGCGGTGTCGTGTTTTACGAAAAACCTGGATGCCGTGCTTGATTTGCTTGTCACCGTTCTCAGTGAAGCGAATTTTCCGGGAGCGGAATTGGAGCTGCTTAAAAAGTCTGAGCTTAATGTGCTGGAAGGCGCATTTCAGGATCCGGAGCGGGTGCTCTCTGCGGCGCACCTCTACGTGCTTTACGATGGGAGAAACCTGGGAAAGATTGGCTCACGCGGGGGGATAGAGAAAATCTCGCGCGAGGATCTGGTGGAGTATTTTACGAGCGTGCGCTCGGCCTCCGTTCTCTACTTTACTGCCATTTCGGATTTGAGCAGGAGCGGCGTTGAGCATGCTGTCGAGCGGTTCACGAGAGGAAGGCTGTCGGAAGGTTTTTCTTTGAAGGGCGAATTGCCGTTCAAAGAGAGCGCTGCACGAGCGGCTAACATCGTCGAGTCCAAAGAGGCGAATAACGACCGACTGATATGGTCTCAGGA
>CAYYHS010000427.1:0-3065 GCA_964471785.1 uncultured Chitinophagaceae bacterium | reverse complement strand
GGGATAAACTCCAGCCGGTCGAAGACTCGACTCGTTGAGAATCTGAAAATGCAGTATAGATGCTGACTTTCGTCAGCATGGCGGTCGTGGTTAGAATTGTTCCAATCAAAATGAGACACTACCCGGGCTGAAAAAAGAGAGTGTAATTGATGCCATCACTGAGTATGGGCCGACTGAAATTCTCCTTGCCATTCAAACGAAACTCTGTTACATTTTTTCGACCGCCTGCCGCCGAATGGCTCTCATGTACCCACCATCAATTGGCGATCAACGGCGAAATCACCAGCACATTCAAGATTTCCACCGCGGCAATCTTGGGACGTAGAGTTTTCAGGTCCAATAAGAGTTAAACAGCATGCTCCTCCACCACCAATTCGTGCAGATCGCGAAGCAGTACGAAAGCAAGATTGCCATCGTCGATCGCACAACCAACAGCCGCATCACCTACGGCAAGGCGCTTATCGCGTCTCTGATCCTCTGCGAGAAATTCAAGA
This sequence comes from uncultured Chitinophagaceae bacterium, assembly GCA_964471785.1. GTDB lineage: Bacteria > Bacteroidota > Ignavibacteria > UBA10030 > UBA8401 > JAGVPT01. The sequence continues at coordinate 2,571 of CAYYHS010000427.1, read as the reverse complement.
AATACGACGAGGGATTCATTGGCATCATGATACCAACCTCCGCCGGGTGTGCCCTTGCTGTGTTGGGAGCTTTGATGAGCGGACGTACGCCGGTGATGATCAATTATTCGACCGGCGCCGCCGCAAATGCAGAATATGCCCAGAAGAAATGTGCGTTCAAGACCATTATTACTTCGCGGGCGTTGCTGGATAAGATCAATTGCCGCGTCGTGCACGGCATGGTCTTCATCGAAGACATCATGGCAAGCGTAACCATCGTCGAAAAGATCAAGTCAGCCTTGAAATCGAAGCTCCCGGCACAGAAGATCATCAAGAAAATTCATGGCGGGGATGAAGACGACACCCTCTTTATTCTTTTTACGAGCGGAAGTGAGAAAGATCCCAAAGCCGTCCAATTGACGCATCGCAACATCGTCTCCAACATTCAAGCGCTGGAGAAAGTGTACGACCTGGCCACCAAAGATACTTTTCTTGCAAACCTGCCGTACTTCCACATCTTCGGCCAGACCGCCAACTTGTGGGCGCCTCTCTATTTCGGTATGACGATGGTAACGTACGCAAACCCATTGGATTTCAAAGGGATCTGTGTCGCCGCAAGAGAAGAGAAGGTAACGCTGATGGTCGGAACGCCGACGTTCTTCTGGGGATACTTGCACAAATCCGAACGCGGAGATTTTGAATCCATCCGGATCATGATCACCGGAGCAGACAAATGCCCTGAAGCATTGCGGCAGGGTTTCTGGGATAAACATGGTAAAGTGTTATATGAAGCGTACGGCGCAACAGAGACAAGCCCCGCCATCACGGTAAACACTCCCTTGAACAACAGGCCGGGAAGCGTCGGGAAGGTGATTCCGAATGTTCAGGTGAGGATGGAGAATTACGAGACAGGCGAAGAATGCAGGGTGAATGAGATTGGAAAAATTCTCGTTAAAGGGGACAACGTGATGAAGGGGTATTTTGACGACTTCGAACAAACCTCCCTGAGCATCCGTCACGGCTGGTACGATACGGGAGACATGGGATATATGGATCAGGACGGTTATCTCTGGCATGTCGGGAGATTAAAACGTTTCATGAAGATCGGCGGCGAGATGGTGTCGCTCATCAGAGTCGAAGACGTCCTTGAAAGATTTCTCCCTGCCGAGATTCAATGCTGCGTTGTTGAAGTTCCCGATCCGGTTCGGGGAGCAAAAATTGTGGCGGTAGTTACTCAAGCGATTGACGAAAAAGCAACGCTCAAGAAAATGTCGGAACATCTTCCCAACATTGCCCTCCCTAAACAATTCGTCGTTCTCGATGACCTCCCCAAAATGGGAAGCGGCAAGATCGACTTTAGAAAAATTACCGACATCGTCCGGGATATGGTACAAGCCGGTTAAGTGTTTTGCGTCACGGCGATCTGCAGCGTGGTTTCTTATTTTACCGCATCGTAAGGGGTTCCACTCACCACCGGGGATGAACTCTATGAAAAGAACTCTTCTCTTTTTTCTCATCATTGCATCATCTTCCGCAGTGTTTTCCCAGCACGGCTCCGGAACCTTCACCATCTTGTTAGGAGGCAACGTGGGCATATTCAATGTTGATGCGGGAGGCAATTTCAATCAATACTATACGGATCGCAAACTGGCGTACACCGGACTCTTTGGACTTGGGAACGGCTCGACGTTCGTCATCGCGAAATACCGCCTTTACACGGCGAGCGGAAGCTCGAAACTCACCAACGTCGACGCGACCGGTACAGCTCAATGGAAACAGCGTATTCTCTCGGCAGGAATTCGTCTTCAAAGCGATAACTCCGCATTTTACATCGATGCAACGTATCTTTTTAATCACGCCGAAGAGAGTATCGCGACACTCAACCCTGCGGTCGACGTCCTTTCAACGACGCAAAAAATCGACAACAACGGGGTCGCATTTGCATTAGGTCTTGCGCCGAGAATTGCAGGGCCGATCGCGCTCGATTTCAACGTCGAATACTCCGTCATGCTCCGAAACCCGGTGAACGATGCCGGCCGTCAGACGCCCAACCTCGGGGGACTTTACTACGGCGGCGGTTTAATTTTCTATTTCAACAATTGAGCTTGATATGAAAACTTACCTTCTCTCTGCAATGCTCTTAGCCGTTTGTTTCTGGTGGGGATGCCAGCCAGCCGAGGAAAAAAAGACAACGGTGGATTTGGCATCGCTGGAAATCGTTCCAAACCCCGACACGCTTAACTTGCTCGTGAACAGTTCGCAGTCGTTCGGACTTCGTGGAACGAAGGTCGCCTCCTCCGAGCAAACACTTTCCAACAGCGGAATTATCGCAGATGCCAATTACACGGTGACGACCACCGACACGACGACGGTGGTTGTTAGTGTGGGGGACGCGGTCTGGTCTTCATCAAATACTTCAGCGGCGACGGTTTCAAACGGAGTTGTCACGGCGCAGAGTACCGGATTCGCAACCATTACTGCTTCGGTTGGATCGGTCACTTCACCGCCGCTGCTTGTGAGCGTCAGAGCCGTCAACACCGCACCGGGGCTTACCCTTAATCCGCCCCAGTACTCGGTGATCTTCAGAGACTC
>CAYYHS010000426.1:1728-3068 GCA_964471785.1 uncultured Chitinophagaceae bacterium | reverse complement strand
GTGGCCTGTATCAACAGCAACAACGTTTGCGTTCGATTCATACTGAAGAAAGTTTACGTTTCCGGAAGTTGGGTCGGCAGTCAAGACATTTCCCGTGTACGTGGGAACGACCTGAATAGTGCCGGAATAATGATCGGTGCCAGAGTAACCGAAACCTTGGACATATTTCACTCCAACCCCCACCGCAACATTCTTCAGCCACTTTAGATCTACCGGCAGAATGCGCGCGTATGAGAGATTGTACTCTCGGAGCCACGACGCCTTAATAGCTGTATTGTCAAGAGTATAAACGCCCCCTGTCGTGGGAAAAGCATCGAGGACCATTTTCAAATACCCTTCGGGGATGTCAAGATTGATGCCAATTTGGTCATTCACGGAAAAGCCGATACCGCCAAGCGCGGCCCCTTCAGCGGTAAATCCGAATTCGGTAATACCAAAATTCACCTGTGTATGAGAGATCCCTCCGGGAAACAAACCCAGGATCTCATCCTTGTCGGATTGGGAGAGTACTTTTGCAACCCTAACGCCTGTCGGTTTACCGTTCTTATCAAGGCTATCAACTCCCGTGAAGTCATCCTGGTAAATTTTATAATTGAGAAAATCGCTTCCCGCTAGAACGCCGATTCCAAGGAACGGGATCTCAAGCGTGAAGCTGCTCCCGCGGTCGTCGAGAGCAAGATTCGCTGGGTTGAGGCCAATGGCATCAAGGCCCCGCGATGATGCGGTGAACGTTCTCGCCATTCCAATCGTTCGTCCCGAATAAAGATCGTTACCGGCGTTCGATGTGTTTGCTATAACCACACCCAACACCACAGCGATCATCAAGCTGGTAAAGTGTCGTTTCTCATTAACGCTGTTCATTGTTGTCTCCTTTGAATCATGGTTCATGAGTGGTGTGATTATTTAAGTTTATCAAAATCGACGTTGTATCGCACGCTGACGAATGCTTTCAACCGCACGTAATAACTTTTCTTGAACTCAACCGGCACGTTGCTTCCCGAAGTGTTCAATTTGATAGTGACGGCGACAAAATTTGCCGGGTTGATTTTATCAACATCGGCCGTATCAAGAGCGATGACTGTTCCCGTTAGACCGATGGGTGAATTGGGGTTGGAAACGTAGCGGGCACTGTCCGCTAGTATCACTCCAGTCTTAGGAAGCGAAAGCAGGACAACAGTATCCGGAATCGATTTGTTGTTTGCACGCCCCGGTAATAATTTCGAACCGACAGAAATTTGGAGAGGAAACCCGTTGAATATCGTAAAGACGACTTGTCCGCTGTCAATTTGGGTGAGACTCTTCTTGTCTATTTTGTTGCCCGAACTATCTGAAATGACAAC
>CAYYHS010000426.1:0-1628 GCA_964471785.1 uncultured Chitinophagaceae bacterium | reverse complement strand
GCCAGTACTTGTCGTTTTGTCGAAAACAATTTTCTTTGTCTGGCCGGGATTAATGCGAAGCGTGTCTGTCAACCCTCCCCCCGGTTTAACTTCTTGTGCGGTAAGGGAACCATGCTGAATCCCCTTGTTATCCAGTCCAATAACCTTCATGACCAAATCCGTCGGGAACGACCCGGTGCTGAGGATGTTCAACGTTATTGACACGGAGTCAAACTTGATGCTATCCGCAGTAAACTCATTGCCAATATCTCCGATCGAAGCGTCAACGGTTTCGTTGATGGGGACGATCGTCGGTTTTAGTTTGCCGATGACTTTGCTCAAAACGTACGTCTTTCTGGGCGGACTCTGGTTATTGTTGAGGGGCGTTATATCGACTCGGACTGAGTCATCCTTTGAGATCAAGACTTTGCCTTGAGTTGGTTTCAGAGCCTTAATGCTGATAGAAAAATGGACGTTCGGAGTCGAGAGTGTATCGGTTTTCCCTGCAATCAGCACAATTTGTTGGGATTGGATGGCATAGTTGCTCATATTTACAGTTTGAATGAACGTACTATTCCCCTGCACAATTCCGCTGGTGTCGCCGTTGGCATCGTTCGTCAATTTGAAAGGCTTGCCGGTGACCCGGTCGACGAATTCGCTTAACTTGAAATCGACGGCAATGCTGGTTGCAATATCATTAGCAACTTTGATCTGAAATTTTCCGTCTTTGAATTCGGCCCGTTTGATTTCTGTAGAATCATCGACAAGCTGAACTGCCGAATCGGGAATACTCGCGACCGGATAGTCCGAGTTCAACTGGACTTTCGCACTCTGGAGAGTTGCCGTCGAACCTGTCGTCCCTCCGTCAATACTCAATTGCGCCGTCAGGCTTTCGGTTGAGGTAATCGTTTGCCCTGTAATACCCGAAGTCTGAACAGTGAAACTCATTTTCAAATTTGCGCTCATCAGCTTCCCGGAAACATCAGCGGTGCTGGTTCGGCTTTGGCCCGAAGCGATAGTAGGGAAAACGAAGGTTGCGACAATGCCCTGCCCTTGATCGGTGTTAATCAATTGAACGCCGGGATTTTGAAATTGAATCGCAAACGGAAATGTGTTTGTAATTGTCAGCGACATCCGGCCGTTCTCGAAAACGACATAATCATACGCCGGGCTCGGATTTGCAATATTGTTGTTTATAAGAGCTGATGCATCAGGCCCCGGATAGGGAAGAGCGGGCGGGTCAACGCCGAACATATCTTTGAATGTTACACTGACGACGGGAATCGTTGGAATGTTCAACGGCACGAGCCCCAGTTTGTTGGATACGGAGCTCGCTGCTGGAGTTAATTCAGGAAGAACAATTGGCGTTGGTTGGTTTACAAGAGACGACGGTCGGTAAACGACATTGCCCGTTGACGAATCTACTATGAACTTAGGGTCCTTCTCGATCATCTGCTCAAACGTGAAGGTTCGGTCAATAAGTCCGATATTCAAAGGAACCTGCCACTGCGGCGCCTTGAAGTCAAGAGGTGTTTTGACACATTGAAAAGAAAGCGGAAGTGTGAGGAGAAGAAGGAAAAACAAAAGGATTTTTGTTTTTTCAATTTTCATCCGGGAGAGAAACTTCATACAGTCCTCCTGACTAAAGT
>CAYYHS010000425.1:0-3073 GCA_964471785.1 uncultured Chitinophagaceae bacterium | reverse complement strand
AGGGTATGCGGTCGTCGGCTTCATTGATGTGAATCGGCAGCGCTTGGGGCAGAAAATTAACGGCATCGAGATTCTCGGAAGTGTTGATACCATCGGAAAGGTGATCAACGATTTCAAGATCAGCGAAGTCATATTTTCGACCGATGCGATTCCGTATTCGACAATCCTCTCGGTCATCAGCAAGAGCAGAAGGAGAATGGTCGAATTCAAGCTGGTGCCGAATTCCCTGGAAGTGATCATCGGTAAAACCAGGGTGGATCAACTGGATGAGATACCGTTCATCGAAATCCAATACAATATCGACAGGACGGTCAACCGGCTTGCCAAGCGATTGGTCGACGTGGCTGTCTCTCTCTCTCTTTTGATTTCATGCGGACCTTTTGTATATTTGGCTCGCCTGATCTCGCACGCTCAGCCGTCCGCCTTCTCATCGGTAATCTTATCCATGCCTCTCGTCCTGCGGGGATCGATGTCGCTCATCGGCCGGCCGCCCTCAAGCAGCGATGCACGCATTGACCATACGCAGAACGGAATTTATCTCGGAAAGAGGGGCGTTACGGGCATCGTCCAGATACATTCCGACCGCCCGATCAACGCCGAAGATCGGGAACAATACGAGCTTTATTACGCCAAGAACCAATCACTGATGCTCGATTTTGAGATTTTTTTGAAAGCCATAGCCAACGCTATTCGACGTACGCCTTGAACAGTCCGGAGCCGCCATGGGAAAAGTTGTATTAGATTTTGAAAAACCGATCATGGAGCTAGAGCAGAAGATCGAAGAGATGCGCGGCCTCTCCGACAATCTTGACATCGCGGACGAAATAACTACACTGGAGAAAAAAGTGAGTCAACTTCGCGAGAATGTTTTTTCGAACCTGACGCGGTGGCAAAGGGTTCAGCTCGCCCGTCACCCGGAACGTCCCTACACGCTCGACTATATTTCGTTGATGACGACGGGATTCATAGAATTGCATGGAGACAGGCTCTTCGGCGATGACAAGTCGATTGTCGGTGGCTTCGCAAAACTCGACGGCCAAACAGTCATGGTCATCGGTCATCAGAAAGGAAGGGACACAAAGTCTAACCTGTTCCGAAATTTTGGAATGCCGCAACCCGAGGGCTATCGGAAGGCTCTCCGGCTTATGAAACTTGCCGAGAAGTTCGGCAAGCCAGTCATAACGTTGCTCGACACTCCCGGCGCGTACCCCGGCATTGAAGCCGAGGAGCGTGGACAGGCGGAGGCAATTGCCCATAATCTTCGTGAAATGGCCCGGCTGAAAGTGCCGATCGTTGTTGTCGTCATCGGCGAAGGCGCATCGGGAGGCGCGCTTGGCATTGGCATCGGCGACCGGATCCTGATGTTGGAAAACACCTGGTACTCCGTCATCGCTCCAGAATCATGTTCGTCCATTCTCTGGCGGAGTTGGGAATACAAAGAGCAGGCGGCGGAGGCCCTTCGCCTGACGGCGAGCGACTTGTTGGAACAGAAAATTATCGACGCCATTGTCCCAGAACCGCCGGGAGGCGCACACAGAAACCCGCAGCAGGCCGCGGCGATTCTTAAAGGGACGCTCATCGAGGAATTGCGCCCTCTGATAAAAATGAAGCCGGACAAACTCGTCGAACTTAGAATCGAGAAATTCAGCGTGATGGGTGCATGGAATGAGTGATCTGCAAGTATCGATGATTTCCGATGTTCGGGTACGGTATGCCGACACCGATCAAATGAAATTTGTGTACTACGGCAAGTTCTTCGAATACTTTGAACAGGGAAGGTCGGACCTGTTGCGGCACATCGGCATGCCGTACCCCGAGATCGAAGCGATGGGAATATACCTTCCCGTGATCGAGGCCGGATCGAAATATAAAAAGTCCGCTCGTTATGACGATTTACTTCACATCGAAACGTTGCTCAACGAAATGCCGATTGCCCGCGTTCGCATTGAGTACAGGGTCTTCCGGAACGATGAAAAGGAACCGATCGCCGAGGGTTTCACGGTGCACAGTTTTATCAACGCGCAAACCGGCAAGCCGACGCGAGCGCCCATGAAGTTCCTTGAGGTGCTCGAAGCCGCCTTCAAAAAAGGGAAAGCGAAAGGAACAGCCAATGATAAAGCGTGAACTTCTGGAGATTTTGTGCTGTCCCAAATGTAAAGGAGACCTCGAGTACAAGGCCGAGAAGAATACCCTGACATGCAAGAAATGCGGCAAGGTGTACGACGTGAAGGATGATATTCCAATCATGCTTGTTGAAAACGATGTGCGCTGAGACTCTCCAGGACAGCAGGATCGGGCGTTTGATCGAGCAAGCCCTGCAGGAGGATATCGGCTTCGGGGATATCACGAGCGAATCGGTCGTCCCGGAAGAACAACTCGGACGCGCCGTTCTTCAAATGAAGGAGAACGGAATTATTTCGGGGATGGAACTCATCGGGATCGTCTTTCAGTACGCCGACGCGCAAATGACGACCGAACCAAAGGTCAGCGATGGCGCAATGGTCTCTGCCGGCCAAATCATCGCCGAGGTGGACGGACCGGTCCGGGGTATCCTTTTGGGCGAACGGGTTGCGCTGAACTTTCTCCAGCGGATGTCAGGGATATCGACTCTCACACACAAGTACGTCCATGCGGTCGCAGGAACGAGTGCCAAGATCACGGATACACGGAAAACCGTCCCCGGTCTCCGGATGCTCGACAAAAAAGCCGTTCGGGACGGCGGGGGAGTAAATCACCGGTTCGGGCTCGACCAAATGGTGCTTATTAAAGACAACCACATTGCTGCTGCAGGCGGTATTTCCAACGCGGTAACGGCGTGCCGGAATTACCTTCGCGCCCGCGGTCTGAAAGTAGTTATCGAAGTAGAAACAACGTCGATTCAGCAGGTCGAGGAAGCAATACGATGCGAAGGCCTGTCGAGAATTATGCTGGATAATTTTGCAGTCGACGCGATGGCCGCCGCTGTCCGGATCATCGATCACGCAGTCGAAGTAGAGGCGTCCGGCGGGGTGAATCTGCAGACAGTGAGACCCATCGCTGAAACGGGCGTTGATTTCATCTCGGTGGGAGCCCT
>CAYYHS010000424.1:0-3076 GCA_964471785.1 uncultured Chitinophagaceae bacterium | reverse complement strand
CGATGAAAGAAGCAATCGCGCTCTATCAATCGCTCGGCTTCGAACCTATTTCTCCGTACCGTGAACTTCCGGTGCCAGGCGCATTGTTCATGCAAACGACATTGGATAGGGACTCCCGGCCATCCAGAAATTAGGCTAGTGCCCTTTTCCAATAATATAAATTGTTTTTGGAAGCCAGAGTCACACTGAGCGACGCCCTGACAGTGGTTCGACTCGTCCCGATGGAAAGCATCGGGCCTCGCTCACCATGACTGTCAGGGCGGAGTCGAAGTGTCCAATGAGAAAACAATGCAAGAAGATTTTTGGGAAACGGCACTAGATATATTGCCCCCTCTGTTTTTGATTGATCCCATCTTCCACCAGCTCTTTCCAATCTCAAACACAAAGTCGTTAGGATTTCATAGCACTTCCAGCAAGTCACCTTCTTTACATCGAGCTGTTTAAGCCCTGCGAGCGTAATTTGCTTGCGCCATTTAAACCACCACGCTCTTTAAGCCGGTAAACGGGAAAACCGCTCATCCGCATTTTGAGCGTCTTTCGGCTCAAAGCGGGCGGGGCGACATAGAACCGGAGTAGCGGGAGACTTTTAGATTCATGCGATGCAACGCTCCTTTTTGACATACCCCCAAACCCCTCGCGCGCAGAGGGGAGAAACGGGCGGGTAAGTCCTTCTTTGCCTTGCATGTGTGGTGGCGAGAGGGGATTCAGGGGTGTGTGGTAAAACTTCGATCATGAATTTTGCTCCTCGAAAAACAAAGCGAAGCACCACCCCGATACCGGCTTTCTTGATTCTCGTCCCTATTTTGACTATTATTTTCTCGGTTTCCGAATGAATTGCGCGCTCCAACGCGTTTGAGCACTCACTCTATGCCCAGTCAACCCTGTCCAGATGAAGCAACGTGCCAAATCCAGAACCTCATCCCGCAAGAAGGATCATGTTCTTCTGGCGGTGAAACGCGACGTTGCATTCCGCGAAAAGCAGAACGGATTTGAGAATTGGGAATTCGTCCATAACGCGCTGCCGGAACTGAATCTCTCGGAGATTTCCACCGAATCCACCTTCTTGTCGAAACGCCTCTCCTTTCCGTTTATGATTTCCTGCATGACAGGCGGTTACGACGATGCGAAACGCATCAACCGGAACCTTGCCGAAGTATGTGAGGAACGAGGAATTGCGATGGGTGTTGGGAGTCAGCGCCAGGCGCTGGAAGACCGCACGTTCCATTCGTCGTTCAGTGTGGTTCGAGATGTGGCTCCATCCATTCCGGTTGTCGGGAATATCGGTGCCGCCGAGGTGGCTCGACTCAAAGATGTCTCCGCCGTGCAGCGTCTCGCCGAGCTCGTGCGTGCAGATGCGTTTGCGGTGCACCTCAATCCGCTTCAGGAGTTCCTTCAGCCGGAAGGGAACACAAATTTCCGCGGTGTTCTGCAGGGGATCGAGTTACTCGTGCGGGGTCTCTCTATTCCGGTGATCGTGAAAGAGATTGGCGCGGGGATTTCCAAAGAAGTCGCGCAGCGGTTGATCGAAGTCGGAGTGCGTATTATCGATGTTGCCGGCGCAGGGGGAACGAGCTGGGCCGGTGTGGAAATTCTGCGATCGAAGAATGTGAACCGAAGCGTTCTTTTCTGGGATTGGGGAATTCCTACCGCCGATGCATTGACGCAGGTTGCCGCCCTCAAGGCCTCGACGCCTGATCTCACGATCATTGCATCGGGAGGTCTCTCAACCGGTCTCGAGGCGGCCAAGGCCGTCGCCCTCGGCGCAAGTCTGACGGCGTCGGCCCGTCCGATGCTTCAAGCGTTGATGGCATCGGGGAAGAAAGGGCTGCACGAGCGGCTCGATCGATTGGCAAAAGAGTTCAAAGGGACAATGTTCCTCGTTGGCGCTTTAACGTTAGAAGATCTCCGACGTACGCGCCTCAGCCGGATACGGGTCTAGTTATTTTTATTTAACCGAAAGTATTGATGAAGTCATTTATTCTCCAATATCAGCGGTACAAAAAAATAGTCGATCAAAGACTGCGGCAATGCGTAGCCAAAGATGAACCCCGGACGCTCTATCAACCGGTAAACTATATTCTTTCCGGCGGTGGAAAAAGAATCCGGCCCCTCCTCGTGATCCTTTCTTGCGAAGCGGTCGGCGGAACCATGAAACAAGCGGTGAATGCCGCGGTCGCGATAGAAATCCTCCACAATTTTACTCTGGTTCATGATGATATCATGGACAATGCTAATTCGCGGCGGGGGAGAGCAACGGTTCACAAGAAATGGGATACCAACATCGCTATTCTTGTCGGCGACGAGCTGGTCGCCCTCGCCTACAGGGAATTGCTGAAAACGAATTCGCCGTACATCGCGCGGGTCGCTGACATTTTTACTGAGGGAGTAGTCGAGGTGTGCGAAGGCCAAATGTACGACAAGGATTTCGAAACACGCAACGACGTATCGTTGAACGATTACATGCTGATGATCGGGAAGAAAACGGGGAAGATGGTTTCTGTTGCCTCGGAGATGGGAGCGGTCATCGGCGGCGCGACAACTGCGGAGGCGCGGGCGCTGGAGTACTATGGAACTCATGTCGGAAGAGCATTCCAGATCCAGGATGATCTGCTCGATGTCGTAGCAGACGAGAAGGAATTCGGGAAGGCCATCGGGGGCGATATTGTCGAGGGAAAGAAGACGTTTCTGCTTCTTGAAGCGTATGCACGGACGCGCGGATCGGAGAAAAAAATCCTCCGCAGCATCATCGATCGCAAAGGTGCGTCCGCCGGGCAGATTGCCGCCGTCACAGAGATCTACGAACGGTGCGGGGTCATCGACCTGGCAAGGCAAACTATCGCAAAGAATATTGCCCTGGCAAACTCGCAGCTTTCCCGTCTGCGGAAAAGTCCATCCCGGGATATGCTCTTTTGGTTCTCTCACATGCTATTGAACAGGAACTCCTAGTGACATTTGCAAAAACGAATATTTTATTCGGGGAACACAGTCACACTGAACGACGCCCTGACAGTGTGCCGCTTAACGGCATCCCGTACAGCGGGAGTTCGACTGGTCCCGATGGAAAGCATCGGGCCTC
>CAYYHS010000423.1:0-3078 GCA_964471785.1 uncultured Chitinophagaceae bacterium | reverse complement strand
TCGTATCTCCGCGTGTGCTCTGCAGCAGCGCGCCATGAGCCGCACCCATTTCAACGCATTCCTGCGCCGCCATGCCGTGAAGGAGTCCGTAAACAAATCCGCTGCAGAATCCGTCTCCTCCTCCCACACGGTCCTCAATTTCAAGATTAGGGAACTTGCGTGATTCGTAAAATGCACCGTCGTAGTACATAATCGCAGACCAGTTGTTGACGAGGCCGCTCACTACTTCGCGGAGCGTCGTCCCGACGGCCTGAACGTTCGGAAACGTCTCCACAACTTTTCTTACCATCTTCTTGTAGCCTTCGATCGGAAGAGATTTCAGATGTTCGTCCGTCCCCTCAACCTCAAACCCGAGCACTTTCTGGAAATCCTCTTCATTGCCGATGAGGACATCGATGTACGGAACGAGCTTCTTCGTCACCTCGATAGCTTTCTTGCTGGACCAGAGCTTGCTGCGAAAATTCAAATCATAGCTTACGATCGTTCCGGCCTCGTGGGCTGCTTTCATCGACTCATACGCCACATCGGCACAGCTGTCGCTCAATGCGGTGAAAATCCCGCCCGTGTGAAACCATCGAACTTTTCGGCGGTTGAAAATGCGTTTCCAGTCCACATCGGAGGGTTTCATGTGCTCCACCGCGGTGTGTCCGCGGTCGTACATCGTTACGCTGGCGCGGACGCCAATTCCCACTTCGGTGAAATTCAGTCCGATTCGATCCGCACGACCCGAGCCGTCGTAGGGGACCCAGATAACCTCGCTCACATCCATGCCGCTGGCACGGGCATGATTCTTGATGAAAGCTCCCAGCGGGTTATCAACAAGACGGGAGATCCATCCTGTCCGCATCCCATACCGCGCTAGGGCGTATGCAACATTGTATTCTCCGCCCCCAGCATAGGCCTCGAAGACCGGCGTCAACTCAATGCGCTGGTGGCCCGGCGGGCTTAACCGAATCATGCATTCGCCGAGGGAGAGAAGATCGAATTCTGTTTCTGCTGCTGAACGAATTTTCAATGCCATTTTGCAATCCAAGAATTTAAAAGTTTATTCAATCGGCGCACACATCACCGTAGACGATAAAGGAGTTGACCCGCGTTTTCAACGACCAACAGATCGCCATTTTGATTTTTCTTCCATTCTGGAACGTTGATCGAACGGTAGTCAACGTAACCGAGGCTCACCGATCGGCAAACATCTGCAGGAATCGATGTCGCAAGCGTGACGTTGATGCGGGGCAATTCCACTCCATTTTCAAACGTCCCGACACCTCTCACATTTGTCGAATGAGCAAGAATGAGTTTCGACATGCCGGAAAACCGATCCCACTGCCGCAGAAAATAATCGCGGACATGATACCCAACCTTGCGAATTTCCTTACCATGTGTGTAAGAAATTTCTTTGATATGGGGAGCATAGATAATCACTTCGCCCCCGTTTGCAACGATCGGCTCGTGCTTGTACATCACCTTTCCAGCCACCCAAATATCGTCATAGATTGCCGGTGCAATACCAAGGACTCTATTATATGCATGGTCGACATACTTGATGTGAACTTTTGAAGAAATTTCGGCTGCCTTCTCCCACGCCTTCTCCGGAGATCCGATAAAGAGGGATGTCACAGCATGATCGTCGACGACGAATGCATAGCATATCCGCGGCACAGAAATCAATGAGGCGGATCTATTAATCACTCGCCGCACGGGAGTATCTTTCACTCCGTTGACCACGGGGTTTGTGATAAGAGCGCCGATCCAATGGAAGGTCTGGATGATCTCTTCGCCCCCGATTCCCGGAAAGAAATATTTATTCCCCCCGGCAAAGCCAACCGTCTCGTGGGGAACAACCGGGCTAATCAAAATAATTTGATCGTAGTCGAAGATGCGCTTGTTGATGGTGATATCCACCGCATCTGTGAACAATCCTTCGGAAAGCTCAGACATCTCCGATGCCGGTATTTTTCCTATCGTCCGGAGCTGGGATGGGTCGTTGTGCGAGTGATTAAAAAATTTCGTCTTTGGATACTTTGACTTATGCTCGTCTGCAGTAATTCCCACATGATGGAGGATGGTCTCCATCTCCAGAGGATGGTGTGTTCCGGTCGCTATGAGGTAATCGAGCGCACTCACTTTGGGACCGAGAATGCGGCCGAGTGTCCTGAAAAATACCGGAATCTCCGCATGCCGGGTGGTGTCCGGAATAATGACCAAAATGCGACGTCCCTCAGAGTGCAGCGACGCGAGGGCTTGCTCACTCAGACTGTAGATTTCTTCTTCCATTTTCAGACGCGGAATCGCGTCATTCCCGATAAGCATAATACATCCTAGTCTTTGGAGGTTTCAACACGGAAACCTATCATCTTCAACGCTTCGGCCAAAACCGGTAATGAGCCTGGCACTTCAACAACCGTTGTAAAAAACTCTCGCCTCACGCGATACTCAGCCCGCAATCGTGCAAAGAACGAGCGACGCTCTTCTTGCGATGCGCCTGCAGCCAATCGCAGTGCCCGGTCATCGAATTCGATGTCATAGCACCGGTTCACGATCTTCCTCAAAGCATCTTCAGGGTGATCGGCACCGGGCGAAACCTCGATGCGTTCAACAACCGGCTTCGGCAGCGAATTTCCCGGCGCCCACGATTCCGGCTGACCGAAGAATTTGCATGCCGCCGAATACGTCATCTTCACCGCCGCAAGTTTTCCGTCGAAAGAATACCCCGCGATATGCGATGTTCCGATATCGACCTTGTTGATGAGATCGATATCGATGAGCGGCTCACCTTCCCATACATCGAGGAGTGCGCCTCCAAGATGCTTGCGCTCGAGGGCGCTTTTCAGCACCCCGCCATCCACAACTGCGCCACGCGAAGTATTGATCAGGATCGAACCCTGTTTCATTTTATTGATGCGTGACTCGTCAAAGAGATGATACGTCGGATCGTTCCCCGCTTTTGTGAGAGGTACATGGAGGGTAACAATATCCGCTTCCATCAATCTGTCCAACGGCAGATAGGAAGGATTCGCCGTCTCGCGCGCGAGGGGGGGATCGTTCTGCAGCACTTTCATTCCCAACGCCCCGGCA
>CAYYHS010000422.1:0-3082 GCA_964471785.1 uncultured Chitinophagaceae bacterium | reverse complement strand
AGTTGACGGAGTGGGATTAAAAGGTGATAAGGGCGACATCGGTCCAGCTGGAACATCAGGGATCGCAGGATTGAAAGGAGACAAGGGAGATAGAGGAGTCGACGGCGTGGGATTGAAAGGTGACAAAGGAGATAGAGGTGATAGAGGTGATAAAGGTGAAAAGGGAGATAACAACTCGGGAGGTAACTCCACTGCAGTTTCATCCACGAATGTAGCCGACGGCAACCTTGTTTACTCGCTTTCGTCCGGCACGGGCAAGCCTGTAGATTACGCCAGGCTGGTACGAACGGGAAATCCGAATACGTTGAGATTGGAAGCACCTACAAATTCGTCTCCCGGCGGTAGCTATTCTGCGTGGTGGCACACTGGCAGTGGTATAGCTGCAGGGAGCGGCAGTTTCAGCTACGGCTCGGCTCAAGAGTTCTCTCTGACAGGAGTCTCTCAGTTTTCCATTATGCTCATAGTGAATGACCGATTGGCAAAAGTGGAATTATTCCGCACAAACGGATCGGATGCCAAGTGGTATGGTTTTTCCACGACGAATTGAATCGGGCAAACAAATGAGGATTGTCATGAAGAAGACTGTTGAATCATTCCCGAAATCACAGACCAGGGAACTGAAAGCCTTTGTTCTTTTCCTCCTCATCAGTGCACTCACCCCTCGCTGGGAGTTGTGCGCTCAATCGCAAATGCTCTGGCAGTCTTTTGGTTCCGGATCTGCGAACAGCACGGGTGCAGGATCCAGTATCCTGACTGAGATTGGCCAGCCCTTTGTTGGTGAGGCATCCGGAAATGGGGTTGTTGTAATGAGCGGGTTCGGAGCTCTCACATCTGCAATGACATCGGTGAGATCATCAAAAGATAAGATGCCAGCAGCGTTTACTCTTAATCAAAACTATCCAAACCCATTTAACCCCTCTACCGTCATATCATTCGGCATACCTGAGGCGTCCCATGTCTCACTGCAGATATTTGATATTGTCGGGAGAGAAGTCTCGACGTTGGTCAATGAAGATCTCGCCGCTGGAAATTACCGGTCCACATTTATTGCCGATCATATCTCGTCGGGGATTTATTTTTACAGGATTATAGCTGCAAGAAAGACCGACAAGAGTCGCGTGTTTGTTGACACGAAAAAATTCGTATTATTAAAATAGGATGACTTGATATAAGCGTTCCGAGTTTCTAAATTGCTTCCGACCTGTGTATCACTTCCTCTCCTGAGGGTCGCACCTCGAAAGCGTCATACCCCGATGTTCCCCCCACGTCGGACTTTTTTTATTCTTGACTCTCCGTTTGGATAGAGCTAAATTCTTGCATTGAATTCACCCGGGGGAACGGGAGGAAAAAATACTGACAAACCTAGACCCTCGGATTCGCGAGTGCGATGATGAGGGTTTTTCTGTTTATGTTCGCCTCGCCACATTGCTGGCCGGGCACGCGCGGAAAATTGGCTGGAGAAAACGATGAGAGGAAGCACATCGAATGATTAGGAGGGACTACTATGAACTATAGACGGCAATTGTGCGTTTTGTTTTTTTTATTTTCAACAGTGACAACTGTACATGCTCAATGGGTTAACCAACCTTCAGATACACTCCTGCGCGCTTACGAAACGGTGTTCATGTTGGACGGTCAAACAGGATGGATTGGAGGGAATTATGGTTCGATTCTGAAAACCACAGACGGCGGTGGTTCATGGTTTGTTCAGCGGTCAACCTCTGCACAGTTTGATGATGTGATCAAAATTATTTTCGCCGACAAATCAAGAGGCTTTTGCCTTGCGGCGATAAATCTTAATCCAGCTTTGTTCACGACACGCGACGGCGGAACCACATGGATTGTAGACAGTTCGCTCTTCAATCTCACATCCGACAGCCTGGTTTCACCGACACAATTATTTGTCACAAAATCCGGCGACTCGAGTGTGGTGAATGTGTTTTGCTCGGGATATTCAGGCATGCCTCCCGCAACGCATACAGCTCTCTTTTCCTCGACGGACGTCGGCAACACCTGGACGCTCGGGAAATTGCCCCCCGTCGGAAACAAGAATATCTGGGGAGATGCCTACCCTTCTCTGTCAACTGAGGTCATGCTGACTCAGAACTCGGCGTTCAGATCGATAGACCACGGAAACACATGGCAGAGCGACAGTCTTGATTTTGGCCCAAACGGTTTGATCATGTCATTCAGGTTCCTCAATCCCGACACCGGTTACTTTGCCGGGTCAACCGATGCTTCGTTGTTTAATTCGCCGTCGATGATCGGATGGACATACGACGGAGGTGCGACCTGGACTATCGATACTACCACATCGTTGGAGGGTTTGATGGTGGGAACCGTTTTCTTTACAAGTGTCAATAACGGCTTCGCAGTTAAGTGGAATGTTGCTTCGATCTACAGTACTTCAGATGGAGGGAGAACATGGAAAGAAAGTCGGCTGTCGAACGGCATTCCGCCGCAGGACGTGTACTCTGCCGACGGTCAAAGAGTCGTTGCTGCCGGGGCGGGAGGAGAAATATTGATATCAAAAGACAGCGGGGCAACGTGGATGGATTTGACTCCTCCGCAAAACATCAACTTTAGTAACGTTAAATATCTTTCCCGCGATCTTGTTGCCGCGATCGGAAATGGTTATGAGCTGTTTATCTCAAGTGATTCATGCAAGACGTGGACGAAACACGATATGCCTTCTGGGCTCAACGTCTCTATTGCGTTTGGGGATACACTCAATTGCTGGATTGCAGACGACAGCTCCAGTATTTACCACTCAAATGATTTGGGGACTACATGGGCAGTCCAGAAAGAATTTAAATACCCTGAAAGTACACTTGACCCGCCATTGTACGGAATCAATTTTTTTGATGACAGCACGGGTTGTGCAGTCGGCGCCAGAGGATTTATCACGGCAACGACGAATGGTGGAAGAACATGGACAGCGCGCACGAGTAACACCTCGAACAGTTTGTACGGGGTTTTCTTAGCGTCGGCCAATAAGGCATGGGTTGTTGGCAGCGCAGGCACGATCATAACCACGACGAATACATTCAACAGTTGGATTCCGCAATCAAGTCCAACGAGT
>CAYYHS010000421.1:0-3088 GCA_964471785.1 uncultured Chitinophagaceae bacterium | reverse complement strand
GATGCTGACGAAGAAGATCAATTCCCCGTTTACCTCCAGCGCCGGAAGGATGTTCGACGTCGTCGCCTCTATTATCGGCGTTAGAAACATTGTAAAGTTCGAAGGCCAGGCCGCAATGGAATTGGAATGGCTCATCGGCGAGACCAAAACGGACGAGCTGTACGAATTTGCAATCCCGGAAAACGAATCGCCTATGGTGATCGATTGGGGATTGATGGTGCTCGAGATACTCGCAGACGTCAAAGAACATGTCTCGACGTCGATGATCTCGGCGAAGTTCCACAATACGCTCACGGAAATGATCATCGAGGTAGCAAAAAGGGTCGGAGAGAAGCGGGTCGTTCTCACGGGCGGTTGTTTCCAGAATATCTATCTGCTCGAAAGAACAGTCCGCCGGTTGAAGGAGACCGGATTTTTGCCATACTGGCATCAAAGAGTTCCTCCAAACGACGGGGGTATCTCGCTCGGACAAGTCTATGCAGCGCAGCGATTGATGAGAAATAAGTCAGAACAGCATATCGAACAAGTTGTCAGTGATTCCATCACACAGTAGGGAAGGAGCTTAAAGCATGGGCGTCATGAGCGGAAAGATTGACGAGATTTATCTCGAGGACGGAAAGCCGAAAGCGAGCGTTCGCATTGGAAGCGCAACGGTGCGTGTCGACTTATTGTTGCTGATGGACGCGAAAGTGGACGACCGCGTTCTCTTTGACTCCGGCATGGCGCTTTCGAAGATCGACGATCAGGATGCCGCCTTCAAGACATCGACCGTCGACGGCACCACATCAATGAGATCGTAAAATGTGTCTTGCAGTTCCCGGCCGTTTGGTAGAGTTTCAGAAGGATAAGGACGGATTATCCGAAGGCCCCATTATGGGAAAAATCGATTTCGGCGGGATTGGGAAGTCTGTTTGTCTTGACCTTGTGCCGGAGGTCAGGATCGGTGATTATGTAGTCGTTCATGTAGGGTTTGCCATCAGCATCCTGGATAAAGAAGAAGCTGAGGAATCTCTCAGGCTCTTCTCGGAAATCGAAGCCTTTCAACTCCAGTCCGCTCACGGCGACCCGGAAAAGAATATCCTGCAATGAAGTTCGTTGATGAATACCGAAGCGGCGCTGTAGCCGGTACGATCTCCCATCTCATCCGCAATACCGTTACCCGTCCATGGACAATCATGGAGATTTGCGGCGGCCAGACCCACACGATAGTGAAATCGGGTTTGGAGTCGCTCCTGCCCCGCGAGATTTCACTCGTTCACGGTCCCGGCTGCCCGGTCTGCGTTACTCCGTTGGAAATGATCGACAAGGCTCTTGCCATTGCCTCGACTCCCGATGTTATCTTCACCTCATTCGGAGATATGCTCCGCGTACCCGGTTCACTCAAAGATCTTTTGACGGTAAAAGCGGAGGGGGGCGACATTCGCGTGGTGTATTCTCCGCTGGATGCTCTCCGTATTGCACAACAGAATCCAGATAGGAAGGTGGTTTTCTTTGCGGTGGGGTTCGAAACGACCGCTCCGGCAACGGCAATGTCTGTGGTCCAGGCGAGAAGGCTCGGTCTGAAGAACTTTTTCCTCCTCTCTTCTCATGTGCTGGTGCCGCCGGCGATGGAGGCGATACTCTCCTCGTCGGAAAATCGCATTAAGGCATTTCTTGCCGCCGGACATGTATGCACTGTCACGGGCTATGAAGAGTATTTTGCTATCTCTGAGAGATATCGCATTCCGATCGTTGTGACCGGCTTCGAACCGGTCGATATTCTTCAGGGAATCTACATGGCCGTTCAACAGCTCGAGCGAGGAAAAGCCGAAGTTGAAAACCAATATAGCCGCTCGGTGCGACGGGAAGGAAACCTGCAAGCACGAAAACTCCTTGATGATGTGTTTGAAACAGTCGACCGTGCGTGGCGAGGCATCGGAAAAATTCCGTTGAGCGGTTACGCTCTCCGAAGTACGTATTCCCAATTTGATGCGGAAAAGGTTTTTGAAGTGGCCTCGATCCGGGCCGAGGAATCGCCTTCCTGCATAGCGGGGTTAATCTTGCAGGGGCTCAAGAAGCCGTTCGAATGCCCAGCCTTCAGCACGGAGTGTACACCGGAGCGCCCGATGGGAGCTCCGATGGTTTCGAGCGAAGGAGCGTGCGCGGCGTATTATCACTATCGGCCTGCAGAGGTAATTCATGATTAATGCAATCCGATCTGTCTCTGATTTCAATTTGGGAAAATGCCGATGAGAACCAAGTTGTCGACAATTAAAGAATTTTTTTCATCAAACAGTTATGCCGTGGTGGGTGCCACCGATGATCGCAAGAAATTTGGGAATGCCGTCTACAGGGCGATGAAGGAAAGGCATCTGATCGTCTATCCCGTGAATCCCGGGCGCTCTACGGTCGACGGTGACAAGTGCTATCCTTCGGTTAGCGACCTTCCGGGAGGAACGACATCGGTCGTCACTGTCATCCCTCCATCGTCGACTGAGAAGATTATCTCTGAGTGCGTCGAAGTGGGAATAAAAATGGTCTGGATGCAGCAAGGTTCGGAATCTCCGGCGGCAATCAAGGAAGCTGAGAGTGCGGGCATCACCGTGATCAGAAAAGAGTGTGTTTTGATGTTTCTTGAACCTGTGGAGTCGGGGCATGCGTTCCATCGCTGGCTGACCAAAGCAGTGCATGCCTACCCAAATTGAAGTGTTGGACATTCGCATTGTGTGGAGGAAGAGATGAAGAACGCAAAAGGTGTGGAGTCGATAGCCGGAATGCAATGCCCAATTCCTATCAGCGACTATAAGAAAGTGCTTCTCGCCCACGGAGGGGGCGGAAGGCTCTCTCAGCGGCTTATCAATACGATGTTCGTGTCGCAGTTTAGCAATGAACATCTCGATACCCTTCATGATGGCGCCCTTCTCACTGTCAACAACGCTCGACTTGCTTTTTCGACCGACTCGTTCGTCATTAATCCGATCTTTTTTCCGGGAGGCGATATCGGCTCTCTTGCCGTCAACGGTACGGTGAATGACTTGGCGATGTGCGGGGCTACTCCGCTCTATTTATCGGCCGCGTTTATCATCGAAGAAGGATTTTCGATGGATGA
>CAYYHS010000420.1:0-3100 GCA_964471785.1 uncultured Chitinophagaceae bacterium | reverse complement strand
GTCTTGAAGTCCAGAATTCGCCTTCAATAATCGGAGGAGGTTGAAGATTCGAAGGGGGCAATATTCGGGACGCGGCGCTTCTATTCATAGTAGCGCACAATTGATGCGACGAGGTTAGCCGATGTAGCATGCTCAGCCACGATATGCACGGGGATCGAAGCATTTTTTGCGGCAGATGCAGTAGTCTGTCCGATGACCGCGATGGTTTTGTCTTCCAATAGCTCAGGGGGCACCATCGCAACAAAATTGGAGAGGCTGGAAGGACTGAAAAAAGTAATAACGTCGATTTCTTTCTTCTCCAGCTTCTGCCTTATGTTTTCCGTGTCCGCGTTTGATGGCTGAACCGTTTCATACACCACGACTTCATCGACGATTGCACCGTGTTCCTCGAGCGCGAATTTAATGACATTCCCCGCGAGATTGCCTTTCGGCAGGAGGAATCGCTTGTTTTTCACGTCTGTCCGCGAGAGGGAAATCGCGAGGTGCTTTGCGTCGTAGATGGCCGGCAAAGCCGCGACCGGAATATTCCATCCTTCGACGGCCGCTTTTGTTTTTTCCCCAACGGCATACACAGTCTTCTCGGCCAGAACACGGGCTGCATCGTTGTCGGCGAGGCGCACTCGTGAGAAAAAATTGTCGGCTCCATTGGAGCTTGTGAGGACAATCGAATCGTAGCTCTCCAGCCGGGCAATCGCCCGGTCGCAGGCCTCCCATGACCGCGGCGGAACAATTTCTATCGTCGGGAAGAGGATCGTGCTCGCACCAAGTTGTTCAAGCAACTTGATAAACTCGGACGCTTGCTCCATTGTCCGCGTCACCAGAATTGTCTTGCCGCGAAGGGGCGAGTGGGGCTGCATCGATGTTTGTGTAGCACGAGAATCGGTCATATCACTTTGCTTCCGACATTCTGATTTCCGCTAAAATCTTGTCGGCGCCCTTGGAGAGAAGTTCCCGCGCCAGCGCCGTCCCAAGCTTTTCACTATCTTTGGCAGCTCCGCGGATTGAACCGCGCACCGTTCTCTTGCCGTCTATGCTCCCGACCATCGCATCCAAAATAAACTCTCCGGATTCTATCCTGCCAAACGTGCCGATAGGTATTTGGCAACCGCCTTCAAGGAAGCGAAGCAGCGCGCGCTCTCCTGCCGTGGCCTGATGTGTGGCGACGTGATTAAGGTTCACGACAATCGAGGCGAGACGCTCGTCGATCTTTCTGATTTCGATAGCCAGGGCTCCTTGCCCGACAGCGGGGAGTATGACGGTTGGAGAAATGACCTCCGAAATCATATCGGTCCAGCCGAGTCTGGTGACGCCGGCTTTAGCCAGAAGCATCCCGTCCCAATTAGATTCCTCGAGCTTGGCCCGCCGTGTCTTCAAGTTACCTCGAATGTCGACAATCGTGAGGTCGGGACGATGGCTGAGCAGCTGGCATTTTCGCCGGAGGCTTCCGGTGGCGATCGATCCCTTTTGCGGGACCGAAGTGAAGGAAGCATAGCGTCGTTTTGGATGCGAGATGAAAACATCCCGTACGTCCTCGCGCTCCGAGATCGCACCTATGGTCAACCCCTCGGCGACGATGGTCGGCACGTCCTTTAGACTGTGAACGGCAAGGTCGATGCTCCCCTCAAGAAGTGCATGCTCAATCTCTTTGGTGAAAAGACCTTTATCTCCGATTTTTGAAAGGGGTGAGTCGAGGATCTTGTCTCCCGTCGTTTTGATGATCACCGTCTCGACAGCGAGAGATGGATCAAGCCGGTGAAGTTCGTTCGCTACCCAGCGTGATTGCCACAGTGCGAGTTCGCTGCCGCGTGTACCGATGATGATCTTTTCTGGGGACGTCATTCGGTTCCGGCCTTCACCTTGTGCAACCCGAAGAGAGACCGTACGATATGAAGCTTCTTGTGTTTCTCTTCTTCGCTTTCTTCGTTCCCGTTCTTCAGGTTCGTGGTCGGGAGGTGGAGCAATTTGTTGACGATCCGCTTCGTGACCAATTCGACCAGTTCCTTGTCTTCCGGGGAAAATCGATTAATATTCTTCTCAACCTCTTCCTGACGGACCTGTTCAAAGTGCGCCCGCAGATCCTGGATTGTCGGGCTTACCTGGAGCGAGTTGTACCAATTGGAGAACTCGGTCAGTTCCTCGAGGATGATCTCGTTGACGCGCGGCAATTCCGCCTTTCGCTTCTGGAGATTCTGATCGATGATTCTGGAAATGCCGTCCAGATCGTAAAGAAAGATATTCTCCATTTTGTTGATTTCCGGGTCGATGTTTCTTGGAACGCCGAGGTCGATAACGAACAGCGGCTTGTGCGACCGTTCTTTCAATGCTTTCTGGAGGTCATTTTTCGTCAACAGATAGCCGTCGCTTGTGACAGATGAGACAACGATATCGACACGCGAGAGCATCGGAAGGATCGTGTCGAAGTCGACTGCTTTTCCTCCTAGAGCCGCGACGAGTGCTTCTGCTCTACTCTTTGTCCGGTTTGCGACAAAGAGTTCGCCGATTCCACGCCCGACAAGGTGCTTGGCAGTAAGTTCGCCCGTTTCACCTGCCCCGATCAGGAGGGCAGACTTTTTGGACAAGTCCGAAAAGATCTTATTCGCCAATTCTACGGCTGCGTAACTTACGGATACCGCCCCCTCGGCGATGGTCGTCTCCGACCGTGTCCGTTTGCCCACGTGATAGGTCGACTGCAGAAGTCTGTGAAGGAATGTCCCCGTCGACTTTTGTTCGGAGGCGATATTGAATCCGTCCTTGATCTGGCTGAGGATCTGAACATCTCCGATGACCATTGAGTCGATGCCAGAAGCCACCTTGAACAAGTGGTTCACAGCATTCGTAGAGATCATGTGGTATAGATGTTCGTGCTTTACGGCATTGCCGGCTGACTTGAACTCAACCAGGAAATCCTTGAGCGCGTCGATATCGGACGGAGTCTGAGCCTCTGCATCTGCGCCTCCCTTGAAGAGGCCGTACAATTCCGTCCGGTTGCATGTCGAGACGATGAAGCACTCGGCGAACACCCGCTCTTTCAGATCGGCGACTGCTTTCCGGATCTCGTCTTCGGACATCCATAGCTTTTCACGCACTTCGAGCGGCGCAG
>CAYYHS010000419.1:0-3131 GCA_964471785.1 uncultured Chitinophagaceae bacterium | reverse complement strand
CCAGGAATTCCATCGATGTGCTTCCGACCTTCTGAGAATACCCAAACGAAGAACAAAGAAGGCTTGCGGCCGTCAGGAGAAAGATCGTATTCAGCTTTTTCATTGTGCTCGATCCTCCGGTCAATGGATTACGACAAATTTGCCGGTCGACCTTTTTCCCGTTGCGGCATCGTCGACGGTGAAAAAGTAGACTCCGGAGGCCATCAACTGATTATTCCGCGAGATCTGGAACCATTCCTGCGAGTATCCCGCCGTGGGGGGTGTGTCATGCTCGATCGTCTGGACAAGCGCGCCGCTGTAGGAAAAGATCCGAATAGTGCACTTCTTCGTCAATCCAAAGAAACCAATCTTGTCGTTGACATCGCCCGAGGTCGATGTCGCAGTGCCTCCGTACGAAACGATGAAGGGATTCGGGACAACCCATACTTTGCCGAGCGTCAGAGTTGCGGGGGCCTGGGTATTGTGCTGGGTGAAATTCGTCACGCCGCTCCTCATCCCAAGAGCGTCGACGGAGTAGATAATATAGTAGGCGTCCTCACCCGGGTTGCTGTCGCGATCATAAAGAACGTACGCCGAATCGTTCCAGTACCGCGGATCCTTCTTCCCGACGCTGTCGATAAGTTTCCACGGGCCCAGAGCGCTGACTGACCTGTATGCTTGGTAATGGCTGAACGGTGCGTGGAGTCTTGCCGTTGTGAACGATTCAACCTGCGGACCCCAGACAATTCTGTTGACGCCGGCGCTGGTATTCTGAATCGTGATCTGAGGAGCCGGCACCGGTATCGGTATGGAATTTGCATAGACTCCTGTCGGAGGCGTGTACCTCGGGTCGAATTGGACCGAGTCGTGCTTCACAGCGCTCAACGCTCCGGTGTACATCTGAATAGCTTTGTCCGCGACGTCTCGGATCGATACCACTCCGGGGGTAACATACCAGGGGAGTTCGTGATTTTGGAGGTACGAACTTCCGATCACCGGGGGATTGCCGCCGGCAGTCGAGTAGTGCAATTCGTTATACCAACTTGACACCGAGTGAAAAACATTGCCCGAAGTTTCCACCCCTCCCCCCATGTCGGTGTAGACCGTATCGCCGGCGTCTCCCGCACCATACCCCACGACTTCAGCGATAGTGAAATGAAGATGCTCGTTCGGAGGAACAGTGTACGGTCCAAATACATAGGCGTGCGAAACGGGTTGTTTCCATCCAAGATTTGAAGAGGGTTTCGCTCTTCCTACCCAGTATGCCCAATCGTTTGCATTCGCAGGATAAAAGCTGGTCGAGTCCGCAGTTCCGCCGAATCCCTTGGTTTTGCGAGTAATGATGTCGGTCCACGAAGCAACTTTCGTGATGTCGATATTTCTGTTCTCGTAGCGGTTTGTGTAAGGCTGTTTGATCCGGTTTGTTTCGTCCCAGACGTAGACGCTATCCGATGATGCCGGATAATTCGTTTGACCTTTCACGGCAAGATGATCATGGTCGTAATACAATGGAAGGAAGCCCACCGCCTGCGGCGAGTCCAATCCACCCCGTTCCCCCGGCTGAGACCAGAGATCGAAGTAGACAGCATCCGGTTTCCCGATCCTCTCTTGATTGTAGGACATCCAACGTTTCAGGTCAAAGCGCGCATACATATCATTGGCCCGCATGTCATTGCTCTCCGACCATTCGTTATACAATCTCTCATATCCGAACATCGAGGGGCACAACCCATATCCCCATCCCACAAAAGCGTCGGCAACGGGGACGGAATTTGTGCTCACGAGATCGTATTCATAAATGATGAAAGAATTATATCCGGGATAACTCCATGCCCTGCTCGTCCGGGTCACGGAAATATTGAGGGGCGTGTTCCACGTTGCCACGATGATCTCTTCTGCCTCATTCGGATTGTAGGAGGGATTCAGTGCGCCGGATGCCAGAACCGGATAATTTTCAGTGCGGGTGATCGAGACGGGAAAACTGTAGACGCCTTCCACGGGAATGGTCTGCCCGCTTCCTGCGGATGTCACCGCACCGCATGCGAGCGTTTGGCGCACTCCATTGATGGAGCCGGCAAGATAGAATCCGCCCCCCATCGAATTATGCTGGCCCGCATATTCCTTCCCATTGAGAATGATGCGCGAGTTGGGGGGCCATTCCATCGACGACAAACCCGCAGCCATTCCGGTTTGCCCACCGTCGAACGCTCTTCCGAGTTCGCCAGTGTTGTAGACTGTCTGGTGAAGCATCCCACGAACGTGAGTCTGTCCGGTCCGGGTTTGCCCATTTGTTATTGCGAATAACACCATCAGCGAGAGAAGAGCAGACTTCACAACTCTCGCGGCCCGATCCGACGCAATCATCAAAGTGATTTTAGAATTCAAGTGACAACCCGAAATTATATGACCTCGGCGCATTATCATAGATCAGAAACGACTGATCGACCGGAAATGCTTCGGCTTTCTGCGAGTTCGATGTGTTCCAGTAAAGCACTCCGTGCTGAGGATCGTCTATAGCAAAATTTTCATACCGGTTAATATTGGGGTTTCCCTGGTCTGCCGATGTCGCAGCAAAGAGGTACGAATAGTTCAATATCTTGTTGTTGAAAAGGTTGAAAACCTCTGCGTACACTGATCCCTTTGTTCCAAAGAAATCACCGAGAACTCTTGTCAACCGCACATTCGCGTTGTATTCGGCCGGCGTCCTCGCGCTATTGATAAGCGTCGGATTATCGAAGGGTGTATAGGGGCGGCCGCTCCGGGCAAAAGAGTTAACAGAGAGGGTGAAATTCTCAAGAGGGTAGCCGCCGAGAACGAGAGGCCCGAACTCAACCTGCGTTGTGTACGCAAGCGTCACGACGAGATTGTGCGTTCTGTCAAAATCAAGGAGGATATCCCGGGTTGGGACGTGGTCCAGTTCCGTCGTTATCTGGCCGAGATTGTTTATCCTGAAGAGAGGCGGAGCGCCGTTGACCGTCGCGCTTTTGCCGGTCGCCACGCTGTATTGGTAGCCGATTGAACCGGAAAAATTCCCTTTTCTCTTTGCGAGCGTTGCCCGGAATCCCCTGATATCTGCATAATCTCGATTATAGAACGTATTATAGGTGACCGACCCTGGTCCGGTAAAGGTCGCCTGCTCTATAAGATCCTTT
>CAYYHS010000418.1:0-3137 GCA_964471785.1 uncultured Chitinophagaceae bacterium | reverse complement strand
TGACAAATCCCATGATCGGCGGGACAATCGCACCGCCGACTATCGCCGTGATCATCAGACCCGAAAGCTCGTTCGTTTTCTCCGGCATTGAATCGACGGTAATTGAAAAGACCAGCGGGAAGATGTTCGCAAAACCGAGTCCTATGAGAATAACGCTCCCGACAACAACAGGAACGGTTCCGACATAGAGTCCAAGCATGGCGATAAAGGAGACGGCTACCGTTATGAGGAAAAACTTCCTCGGAGAAAGCCAGCTAAGAATCACGCCTCCGAGGAATCGTCCAATCATCAGGGTAGTAAAAAACACTCCAGTCCCCAGGAGCCCGATTTTCTGAACGTCGATGCCGAATTGTGAAGAAAGATAGATAGGGATTCCCGAACTCATGCATACCTCAGCCCCTACATAAAGGAAAATTGCAGCAACCATCATGAAGACATAGCTATTTTTGAGGAGGGCAAAGCACGATGCCACCGTTGGCGGCGTCGCCGCGTCGTATCGTTTCTCCTCAATTTTCATAGGGGCAATCGAGACAATCGTGATAAGAACAAAGGCAGCGAAGACCGGAAAAAGAATCTTCCAGTCCATTCCAAAATAGGAAGCGGCAATAGCCGGGATCACCGGCCCGCTCAGGGAGCCTATCGCCTTCACAAACTGCGCAAGTGAAAGGTTACGAGAATATTTTCCCTCATCAGAAACGTCGCGCATGATCGGATTCCCTGCCACTTGCATGATTGTTGCGCCCGCTCCAAGCAGAAGCACCGTCAAAAGGAAAAGAGCAAACGAGGAGAGACCGACGATCGGGATCAAGAATCCGACGAGCATGACGGAAAGTCCCAGCAGAAGAATGTACTTCTTCCCTTTCCTGGCCTGGTAAATTCCCATCGGCACCGAGAGGAGACCGAACATAATAAATCCCATGAACGGGACGAGAAACGCAACGGTATTACTCAGCGTGAATTCACTTTTCGCCAGTCCCACAAACGGCCCCACTGCATCGAGAAAACCCATCGCCAGGAACGCAAGAAAGACCGGCATTACTTTAAATTTCATACGACCTCCCGTTGAATTTCAAGAATCGGTCCTACGACTTTGAGAGAATGAACCTTTCCAGCTCTTCCAGGGATCGGCCCTTTGTTTCGGGGAGCATCTTCCAGACAAAAATAAAGAAGGGAATCATCATCACCGCGAAAAACATGAAAGCATTTCCCCCGCCGAGTCTTGTGAGGACAATGGGGAAGGTCCACGCAATAATAGCGTTCATGATCCAGTGCGTAAAGGAGCCGAGCGCCTGTCCGCTCGCCCTCACCTTGTTCGGAAATATTTCAGAGAGAAAAACCCATATCACCGCTCCCTGTGAAAATGCAAAGGAGGCGATGAACCCGACGATGCATATGAGGATACCGATTCCTCCCGGGACGCCGCTGTAGAAATTCATTGCCGCGCCGAAGAGTGAAAAAAACATGCCGACCGCGCCGATCAGGAGAAGCGTCTTGCGGCCGAGTCTGTCGATAAAAAACATCGCGACGATCGTTAGCACAAGATTCGTCACTCCGACCGCTACCGTATTGAGCATGGCGACATCGGTAGCGAGTCCGGATTTTTCGAAGATCAATGGAGCGTAATACATGATGACGTTGATCCCGGAGAGCTGGTTGAAGACCGCCAGCAAAACGGCACACATAATAACGAAGCGATATTTTTTCTGGAATAGTTTTGAGTCCCCTCCTCCCGTCTCCTCTTTCAGCGAATTGATAATGTCCCCAAGCTCAGCATCAACTTTCTCCGCCCCGACGCCCTGGAGAACCGCCCTCGCTTTTACTGTTTGCCCCTTCTTGACGAGCCAGCGCGGGCTTTCGGGGACGAAGAAAAGGAGGAAAAAGAAAATTCCTGCCGGGAGGGCCATGACAGAGAACATCCAGCGCCAGTTGTTTTCTCCGCTGTTCACCAAGAGGTAGTTGGAAAAGAATGCGACGAGAATTCCGGCAACGATATTGAATTGCGTGACAGCGACCAATCTCCCTCTGAGCCGTCCGGGGGCGATTTCCGCGATATACATCGGCGCCATCACGGATGCAGCTCCTATCCCGAGCCCGCCTAAGAACCTGAATGAAAGAAGCACATACCAGTTCTGAGCCGATCCGCAGCCTATTGCCGACACGAAGTAGAAGAGGCCGCAGAGAAACAGCATTGCGCGTCGGCCGAAGATATCCCCCGGCTTGCCGACTGCGATCGACCCGATCACAGTGCCGATCAGTGCAATCGAAACGGTGAATCCGAGCGAGGCATCGGTAAGTTGAAAGTACGGTCTGAGAAATTCCGTGGTCCCTGATATGACGGCAGTGTCGAATCCGAAAAGAAATCCCCCCAGGGCCGATACAATTGTAGCAAAAAGAAGTTTTTTATTCATGATGAGAAACACCTTAATGTTTCAGGTTCAGCGCGTGAGGCATAGACGGCGGTAGTGACGAAACGAATATACGAATTAATGAACCAAACTCCATATCCGCATGCAGGGAAAATAAGAACTCCGCAATGATCTCGCCGTCAGTCCACTCCTCAACTGCGGAAAACAATTGTTCTTTGCCTTCTTCCGAATCCCGGAGGAAAACAAAGCTGAACTTCCGGTCTTATTATCATAAAGATAAAACTTACTCTTGACAGTTTCCTCTTCACCCTAACAGCTGCGAGGATGACACCTCGTGCGAGCTGCGTAAACACGAAAGCCCCTGATTACTCAGAGGCTTCCGTAGAAATGTGAATGCGCAAATTGTTCGATGCTATTTCAGCAGCACCATCCTCATTACTTCGTTGAATTCCCCGGCTTTCAGTCTATAATAGTATAGACCGCTCGCCAGACGGGATCCATCGACTCTGGTTTGATACACGCCTGGTTGCCGTACTCCATCAACAAGTGTCATGAGCACTCGACCGAGAACGTCATAAACGGTAAGTGTAACCCTTGTTGCTTTTGGGATTGAGAACTGAATAATCGTAGACGGATTGAATGGATTCGGAAAATTCTGCTCAAGTGAATATTGCGTCGGCAAGGGAACACTCCGCTCACTCCCTACACCTGCCACTGCATCCGGACTTAGCGCGATCCCCTGAATATGGGAATTTCCCATTGAGCCAATCA
>CAYYHS010000417.1:0-3139 GCA_964471785.1 uncultured Chitinophagaceae bacterium | reverse complement strand
CTCTACAAAAAAAATCGGCTGGTGACATTTTCCGGACCAATGGCAGGAGTCGAGATGTTCAAGGGGATCGACTCCTTCACCGAAGAACATTTTTGGAGGATGGTAACATCCACCCAGAAACTCGGAACCATTCGCAACCCGGACGGCCGACCATTTGAATCACTCCACAAAGGAAGAGCAACCGGAGTCCTAATCGGCGGAAATCTCTCGCTCATCACTTCGATAGCAGGAACACCGTACTTCCCATCGTTCAAAGAATCAATCTTCTTTTTCGAGGAAATCGAGGAAGAACCGTACCGCTTCGACCGGATGATGAACCAAGCCGCATTGGCGGGGATCTTTCGCGAGACGAAGGGGATTCTGGTCGGAGAATTAACCGACGTGAAGCCTGCCGGCGAATCAAAGCCGAACCTTACGGTGGACGAGATCCTTCACGATCATCTTTCACATCTTGCCAAACCTATCCTCAAAGGCCTTGTCTACGGCCATGTTGCCCGCAAGCTGACAATGCCGATCGGTGTACGGGCGAGAATCAACGCTGATGCTGCCTCCATTGAGCTTGTCGAATCTGCCGTGGAATAAGAGCTCACCACCCTCTGTTTCGCTTCTTCCGAGATCCTAGTCAGTTCTCTCTTTACAAAAGCAGCAACTTTCTATTTCTTCAATTTACGATTCACTAAAATTCTTTTCGTGTTTGATGTCCGAACAAGTCCCGCTCACATTATTAGAAATCACAATCACGTAACTAACGAAGTGATGTCTTTCCGGAAGATTCCCTCGAGGCTCCATTCGACCAATTACTTCACTCCCGCCGCCTGCCTCTTTTCTTTCATCGCCTGAATTGCCTCTCCGAATATTGCACTGATAACTGTTATCGCGAATATTGCGTAGATCCAGACTGAAGTCGACATCGTGACAGGTGCATCCCACATCCGGTGTGCCGCCGCCATGAGAACAACCGAATAGAGAACGCCGGCGATCGAAGCTTCCACGATGGTCACGCCCCGCGAAATGTATCCTATCAAAAATGCAATGAGCGCTGTGCCGGCAAAGATCCAGACATCGTAGATGATCGACAATGCGGGTGAGAAAAAACGCAATTGATACAGCATATAGGCAGGAAGAAGATGCAACGTGACAAAGAAACAAAATCCAAATCCAACCCATCGGACGTTAAACGTGAATTTTTCCTTTTCCATAATCAGATTCCCTCTCTCCATATTTCAGGAAAATTGTTGCCCCCGTATCATTAGTTGATCTTTACAGGCTGAGAAATTGCCGGTGATGTATGAAATTCGTATTCCGGGTTTGTGCCATTGTTGAGCCGAACCTTGCTTACGCCGCGCAGGATAAGCATCGTATCATTCTTGACCATTTTGATAGAATATGTTCCCGCCTCGGTTTCTATCGGCATGCCAAGCTCACTCAGTGTCACCCAGTTTTTTCCCGCCGGGTCCAGATGCGAATGAAACGAATGTTCTCCTCCCCCCTTGTTCCCCGGCAGGCAGAAGTACTGCTTCGCCGTGAAATCAATCGCCGCGAGATCTGTAATAACCCGGCTCCGGTTTTGATCTACCATGTTGTCAAACTGCATAGTTCTGAAGACCGGAGGGTTCACGATCGCAGAGATAGTGTGCATGATGCACACATATGCTACGACCATCCCCGAAAGGATGAGTATGAGACCATTTGCCCGCCACCGATTTCTTACCGCGCCAAGATCGCCCTCTTGAGATCTATTCATGAACATATGCTGCCATGCGAAAAGGAAGAAAGACGGCGCGATAACGAAATCGAGAAGAAGCATCGTAAGCAAATAGAGCTTCGTTTTTTTCGGAATGCTCTGAAGTTTCATTCCCTGGAATTCTTTGATACCGTTGTCGACCGTGATGCCCCCGGCGAGAATATGGGCCGGAGCTATGATCTCCTGGGCGAAGGGGCGGCCAAACGTCCCGGTTGATTTTGGCCCAAAGACGGTCAACAGCACTGCACAGGTCGCAATGAAGAGGGTCCTTGTAAAAGCAGAAGAGAACTCGGAACTCCGTGTCTTCGTTTCAATTTTCTCGTTCATAGCGCACTCCTCTCTCCGTCAGAATGGCTTTCCCCTGAAGTCGTCCGGCCTGACCGTTGAAGTTTTTGAAGGCAACATCGCGCCCCTTGGCGACAGTCTCCACCATTACAAGTGTGATGCTGGTGTCGGAGACAACTTTGAGAAACGAGGCTCCATATTCGTCGTCGAACGTGAAATATCCAGGATGTATCCGGTCTTTGTTGAGAGCGAGGAATACCTTTCCGATCGGCAGCTTCGTGCGCTGATTCTTTGCATAGTATTCGCGAAATGAGGGAAGCATCACCGTCGCAGTGAACGAGCGCTGAATTCCTTCGCCTATAATTGTGCGTATCGTACCGAGTGTTTTCCGCTGGTAGTGTGACATATCGTACATCGTCTTCCATGAGACACCCGCTGCTGCGAGCACGATGACAAACAAGGTTGTGGAGAATATTTTTGTTCTCTTTGGGAATGGCGTTGTTCGTATGATCGTGGTAAAGAGCGCAATAAGAAATAGCGCTCCTCCGATCGCACCGGCGATAACCGCCCCCCACGGATCTGTCGGTGTATCATAAAGAAAAAATGGGACGACGATCATCAACACTCCAACTATTGGCCAAACGATAGTCATGAGGACCTCCTTGTTTCGTGTTACCATGAGATTACCGCCTTATAATTATTGTCACTAACCTTTTCCAACGTGCCCCGCGCGACCGAATTTGAAGGCAAGGCGAGTGCATATCAAACCTATATTGCCACTCAAGAAGCTCCCGCCAGACAGGAGCTTCTTTGGCTAACAACCTAAAAGATGCTATTTCATCAATAACATTTTTTTCGTTGCGACAAACGCTCCCGTCTTCAGAGTGTAATAATAGATGCCGCTCGAAAGCTTCGAACCATCCAACCGAACCGAATACATCCCCGCTTCCTTGCGTTCATTCACCAGGGTCGCAGTCTCCCGGCCGAGCACATCATAGACGCGCATGGTCACCGACCCGGATGTTTCAAGCGAATACTGGATCGTCGTGGAGGGATTAAAAGGATTGGGATAATTTTGCGACAACTCAAATACTTTCGGTGCAACACCGA
>CAYYHS010000416.1:0-3139 GCA_964471785.1 uncultured Chitinophagaceae bacterium | reverse complement strand
CGGCGCGGCACTACGGTGCGCAATACATGGTCTCAGGGAGGGGCGGCTTTGGGCTCGTCCTTGATTATCAGGGGAACTATGGCAACAGCCTTCCAAACTTCTATGACAGAGCGCTTGTGTACACGCCTCTGCCTAAATGGGATTTCTCCCGATGGAATGCCAACCTTGTGGTAATTTGTCTCGGGCTGAACGATTATAATGGATGGGGGGGATATAGCGGTCCAATATCTCAGGACAATGCAACCCTCTTTCGGTTCAAGTACCACGATTTCATTTCGACAATCATGGATCTTTATCCTTTCGCGAAGATCCTCACGGTTGCAGCGAACAATATTGCCTGGTTGAAGCAAGAGATTTCCCAGGTGACCCAAGAGGAAAATGCTATCGGGCATACGAACGTCCACTATACGTACTTCCCATCGTACAGTGCGGACTTCGTGAACGGCGGACATCCCGATGTGAAAGCCCACAATGAAATAGCGAATAACCTGATAAGTGCAATAGACACCATCGACGCCTGGACTCCGTTCAAGTCGACTGTTCCCCCCAGGTTTGTTGGTCTCCCCGACACACCTCTTGTAGCGACGAGCACGCAGTTTCTCCTTAGCGTCAAGACCGACAGGTACGCTACAGTTCGGTATAGTACGCAAGATAAGCCGTTCGCCCAGATGGAACATCTCTTCACCATGACCGGCACCCGAATTCATTCGGTTACCCTCCCGTGCGAACAGCATCAGCAATATGTCTACTTCGTTCGTGCAATGGACGCATACGGCAACGATGTCGATTCTGCCGCTGTCATCCGTTTTACAGTTGACACAACCAAGGTTGTGTATACGTGGAAATCGGTCGGCTATGATCTCACTGCGTGGAAATCCGGTACCGCGCCTCTTGGAAATGATCCTTCCGGCGTCCGCAATACACTCCTAGACTCTACCCAGACTGCTTATTTCAGACACAACGTGACTCTTCACGATGTTGCGAATATTTATGACATGCGGGCGTTCATCAAAGGGCACGATGGAGTTGTTGCGTATGTGAATGGCCAGGAATTCGGCCGCATCAACGTCGATCCGGGCGCCGACGTTTCATTCTCCACATATGCGATCAGGCCGCTGACGTACGCTTCGACGATCGCCATGTCTTCTACGAACGGACTCAACTATCTGCGGGAAGGCGAGAATGTGTTTTCGTTCGAAGTGCATTCGCGAAATACGTCTGCACCGGACATCTCGTTCGATGCCATGATATTTGACTACACCAATACCACCTATTATGATTTGGGTTCCGAGTGGACTTATTCCGATATGGGAAAGATGCCGGCAAATCAGCTGGCAGATAAGCCGATCACGGGAGTACAGGCGCAACATCAGGGCCAGTCTCCTCGGCGGATTTTCCTTTACGCCAATTATCCGAATCCTTTTAACCCTTCAACCACCATCTCTTTTGATTTGAATACGAAAAGCCATGTTGAACTCAAGGTATTTAACGTGCTCGGCCAACTCGTCGAATCCCTTGTCGGAGCGGATTTGGAGCCGGGAACCTACGCGTATGCATTTCACGGAGAGAATTGCGCTTCGGGCATTTATTTCTATCAATTGAAGGCCGGAACGTATCTCGGCATAAAGAAAATGATGCTTGTGAGATAAGAGAGCAACGTGGCGTCGGATACTATCTGCAAGAACGTGAAGGAGGCCGGAGCGTATGTACCGGACGCCTTTGCTGTGATGATGCAGATCGATCGTACTTTGAAATAGCTCGTTAGATAAGCTATAGCCACTTCGTCGTTGTTCCGATCATCATTATGTCGGAGGGTACGGACCATCATGAAAAGACGAACATTCATTCAGGGGGTGCCGTTGTCAGCTTTGGCGCTGGGGAACTTGATCACGCCGTCAGAGAGTGAAGCAGGTCCCGGTCTCGGGAAATTCTCAGATGAGACCTCGGAGCGCGTTGAGAGGGTGAAGCGAGCAATGCTCTCTTTGCAGAGAGCGACGTGGGAACAAGGGGTCGCAATGCAGGCGTTGCTCGAGATGGGGGAGGATGATCTTGTGATTCTCATGGCTCGGGACGCCGTTTTGCGCCAATCTCCGGACGGACGGCTTGCAATGCTCGGCGAAGAATTTGCCTTAAGCGACGCCGCCTCGCCCGGGGAGGCTGTCCTCTGGGCTGCCAGGAAGACCGGAGATCCGTTCCTTATGAACGGTTTCAATAAGCTCCTCGACTACATAGAGAATAAAGCCCCGAGGACAAAAGAAGGGATCATTTATCACTTCACCAATATCCCTCAAATCTGGAGTGACATCATCTACATGCTTCCCCCATTCCTTGCAGCCGCCGGCAAATACAAGGAAGCGGTTAGACAAATTGACGGAGCCCGCTCTTGTCTCTGGAATGACGATAAGAAACTCCTCTCCCACATGTGGGATAGTGAAAAGCAGTTATTCGTGCGGAAAGACTGCTGGGGGGTTGGCAACGGCTGGTCTGCAGCCGGCATGACGCGCGTCATACGGGCACTTCCTGAATCGATGCATGAAGAAAGAAGAAGACTGATCGGGTATGTCCGGGAAATTATCGATGGCTGTCTTGCTCACATGAGGAATGACGGATTGTTTCACAATATCGTCGATGACCCGCATTCATTCGTTGAGACGAATCTTGCGCAAATGCTTGCTTATTCCATCTACAGAGGGGTCAAAGGGGGATGGATCGACCAGTCATACCTGAAAAAGGCCGACGCCATGCGTGAAGGGGCCATCTCGAAAGTCGACGGCCTCGGCATGGTACAAGGAGTTTGCGGATCTCCTGAATTCGATCACCCGGGGACTGCTACCGAGGGTCAGGCGTTTTTTATTATGATGGAGGTTGCTCACAACGAACTTCTTTGAAACACTCCTTTTTGTTTTTGCGTTCATTCTACCCCAAAACATGCAATGACCTCTCAGATGTCCCGACTGCTAGTGACTCAATTTGAATAGTAGTGATACCTTCTTCTTTCTCTGAAAGAAAGTAACACTCTTGATTAGAATTCGACGCTTCTGCGAACAGAACTATCGGAATCGATGAAACTTAGACAATGTCTCGCCCTTCACCTCACTTGTTTGGCTGAAGGAAAAACTGTACTTTGTTTTGTCGCTTA
>CAYYHS010000415.1:0-3159 GCA_964471785.1 uncultured Chitinophagaceae bacterium | reverse complement strand
TTCGAACAAACCGAACGGCAGTTCTTTATAAAAGTTCAATATCTGTGGAGACAGTGAACTTTTCCCCCTTCTTTCGGATGCGCTCTTATACTGTAGGAGCGACATACGAACGTTATTGGTCTGCTCTTCGGAAAATCAATTTCTCATCTATTTCTTCTCTCCGTGCTCGCGGGGAGTATAAACTCCCTCCTGAGTGATCTTCTCTTTGTAAGGACTCCCCCAACTTTTCAAGAAAATCTTCGACAACGTTCCGGCCAGGATGGGACTCTTGCCGGTTATTCCCAGGTTTCGTGTCGTGTAGAAGTAACTCTTTTCGCAGTTGGCCGTGCCGAGCCAGAACGTAGTGTCGTCTGCAACGATGTACTTACAATGTTCAACGCGGGCGAACGAAATATAGCCGCCCGACCACTCCGGGATTGCCGTAAAAGCAACTTCGATATTAGGGAGCGCGCTGAGTTCTTTAAGGATGTCCACGGTGGGAGAACCCTTTCCCCAGTCCGAGACGATCATCCGCACCTTCACGCTTCGTTTCGCGGCTTCCCGAATCGCATCATCGATAACTTTGTATGTGCCGCCGCCCCAAACTCGGGTGGAATACGAAAGAAATTGCAGCGTCAGTGTCCGCTTAGCTCCGTGGATCAACCCGAGGATTGCTCGTTCATCCCACAATGTTGAATCCGGTATGTAGCCTATCGGACTGCAGGTGGGTGAAATGATGGCTTCTTCTCCTCCATTTGTTGTAACGCGGATGGGGATGTGATATTGTTTTCTCGGAATAGCGATGCCGGTCTTCGATCTGGTTGTGTCCGAAGCGAGCTGCCAATCGAGGTTAAAAACATCTTCGTACACATCAGAGATCTCTTTATTCTTGATCCGGAGGCCGAGTTCGTGAATATGTTCGAGCGATCTCCAGTCAAAATTCTGGCTGCCGACAAAGACTTCTTTTCCATCCACGATGAAATATTTGGAATGCTGAATTCCTCCGGCGATTGCCCCGAAATTTATGAGCCGGGTTTGGATGTTTGGATGGTGCCCCAGGCTGTCGACGCTCTCCGGGTATGTCTTGTACATTCGCGAATCGGCGATCAGCCTCACCTTCACTCCGCGATCCGCTGCTGTGTAGATGGCGGCGAGGACACTTTCCAGCAGTTTGCCCGGTTCATTCGAAACATAGAACTCTTCGAGGTCGAGGGATCGATGCGCGCTCCGGATCATCCCGAGCCAGACTTCCTGAGCGTTGCGGATGTCGGGATTGTCCAGCGTGGTGCCTATCGGCGTGCTCTCGACGATTTCGATGTCGGATGAATTATTGGATTGCCCATAGAGAGCCAGCGGGAGAAGCAACAAGAAGCAGACGAGGATTTTTTTCATACGATTTATGATTTGATGGAATAAAAATGCCGCGACGATCAGTGCGTTACGAGACGAATTCTTCTGCTCGGATCACCGCCTGGTAATTCACATGGATCGTAGAAGTGCATCGAGGTCCGCCAGAACCTTCATCGGCC
Organism: uncultured Chitinophagaceae bacterium; assembly: GCA_964471785.1. Taxonomy (GTDB): domain Bacteria; phylum Bacteroidota; class Ignavibacteria; order UBA10030; family UBA8401; genus JAGVPT01. The sequence goes on along the minus strand of CAYYHS010000415.1, from coordinate 1,651 downwards.
CCACATATTTTTCCCCGACGTAGCTGTCCGAGATCACTTCATCCTGCTCGTTGAGCATGACGAGGCAGGGAATTCCGGGCCCGCAATATCTTTTCTCAATCGAACTTCTGCCGCGGCATCCCCAGGTGACCCCAACCCAGGGCATCTCCGCGATCTTCATGTAATTTGTCATCTCGGCTTCGTTGTGATCGCAGCTGACGAAGAGAATTTCGAATCTGTTGCCACCGCCATAATTGTTGTAATAACTCACGAGTCTCGGGGTAAATGCACGGCATGGGGGACACCAATGTGCCGAAAAGTAGAGAAGCACCACTTTCTTGCTGGTAATCCTGTTCAGATCCGCATTCGCGCCGTCCGACGTTGTGAGCTCATTCGCATTGTTAGCCAGGAAAGGATGCGAACCGGCGTACGAATCAGTGTTGCTCGCGGATGATTGTGACAAGCTTCGATGAGAGACGGGGGGGACAGAGCGGATGGTCTTTGTCATTGTCCACTTTCCCGTTTTGTTGAGGATAACGACATGGCCGTCGAACGTCACCGCGTTGGCATCTTCGGCCGGGGCACGGTTCACAAAGAACCAGGTGCCGTTTTTCCTCAACATGACGGATTGTCCGTCATCGGTTGTCGCACGGGTATCCTGGGAGAAGACAGTATTGGAGCAGAGGAGGACAACGGAGAAAAGGCATAATCGGAATGTTTTCATTGGATTCCCTTTGTCAAGTAAGACTTGAAAAGTCTGAGTAGCGGACCGTTGCCGCTTCCGCAACGTATAACAGCTGGCTTGTTCTGCAGAACATCGATCCCGAACAGCTGCTCTCCGTTGAGAATTTGCTTTCCTACTTCACGCTCATCACGCTGGTGAATCCAAACGCATCGAGCGTGAATTTTGCCTCGCCATTTGAAACATGAATGCGTTTGCCTTCTTCCATCCCTCGTTTGTTGTCGGTAACATATGTGCGGAATTCGTGGACGCTTTGCGGAAGTCCGGTGAGAACTACGGGCCGCGAAGCTCCGTGATTGACGAAGTGAACAACGTAGGTTCCTTCAGCGATATTACCGAACGCCGCGCAGCTTATGTCGTCATTGTCGCACGAAGTGGGGAGGATGAACGAGCCGGGGGGTACCGTCCCCAATTGTTTTATATTCCAGAATCGTTGCGTCGGATGAAGAACTCCCTCGACTCCGTACATTCCTTCCCCGCTCAGTAACGAGTAATCGGAGGTCAACTGCCACTGCAAGATTGCCTGGACGTGGGCGGTGTTGCATGAACGCACGTAGATATCAATTTCATCCTGGGCAAACGTAGGCTCCTGAAAAATATCGGGGTACGTGTAAGCCTGAGCATCGGTCCCTCCTTCTGCGATGAGGAGGGGAACGTTGAGCTCCCGCGAAGCATCGGCCCAGTTTGAAAGCGTCCAGTTGTCGCAGCCTCTCCAGGCGTGAAAAGATATTGCGCCGATGTATTGGTGCGTTGCCGGATCGTCCAGAGCCGGCTGAATGAAATCGATCGTCGTTGCATCCGAGTTATCGCCCAGGAGCATCTTTGTCGTCAGTTCCTTCGATGCGAGATATGCTCCGAGCTTCTTGATGAAGTCCGCATGTTCTTCTCCGGTCATCCGAACGTTGATGCCGAGGTCGGATTCGTTGAAGG
>CAYYHS010000414.1:0-3160 GCA_964471785.1 uncultured Chitinophagaceae bacterium | reverse complement strand
CGTGTTGTGGAGATTAGCAGAAGCTCGCTGAATTACAAATTGCTGCTTGTTCCTGGTGTTGCGTGATGGATGAAGCAACTGCCGCCAAAATCCGTGGCTTTGTAAACCATGGTGGAACAGTCATCATGACGAGCAATTCTGCTGTTGTCGATGAAACCGGACGAGTGTTTGCTTCCACCCATCCTGGTCGCCTAAGCGATGTATTCGGTATTCGTGTCGGAAGTTTCGAGGAAACTGAAGCGATGAATGAAATATCCAGAAAATCTTATAAAGGCAAAAAGATTGAGTGTATCTATAAAGGAAAAGCCATTACCACAGAATCGTCGCGGTTTGATGTTATAGAACTCAATGGCGCTGAAATTCTTGGCAGTATAACCAGCTTAGATGTGGATTACCCGATAATGACTTCCAACAAATACGGTAAAGGAACGGCAATATACGTCGGAGTCCCTGCAAAAGTCGAGATCCTTAGCCCTCTGCTTGATGACTTGATTAGCGAGCTTTCCATAAAAAAGGGCCCGGACGTACCTAATGGAGTAATGGCAAGACAGATTGATAGAAACCATCTATTATATCTAAATGTAAGTGCTGAACCAAAAACGATTGAACTAAAAGGAAGTTCAAGAAGCATCTTGTTCGATAAAGACTACACGGACAGATTTACAATTGCGCCCTTCGAGCCTGAGTTTGTTGAGTTGAAATAGGATTTCATTATGAGAATATGAACTGTTGGGATTCACAAAAGGAATAACTCAAAATGAAAAGCATGTTGTCTATCGTTGCTTTGTTATCCATGCCGGTTGTTGTCCACCCTGCTGTTTTATTCAGCGAACCAGGTCAGAATAATTATAGCGCCTTTGCTTTGGTCGGCAAGCAATTCGAAACACCAGCCGACAGCATTCCCCCTGATTCGAGCGGAATGGGTGTACTAACCTCGGTCGATTTGGCCCGTAAAATGGTGCCTGGTTGGAATTTTGGTAACACGTTGGAGGCATTGCCAAATGAAACATCGTGGGGCAATCCTTTGACTACACAAAGACTCATAGATTCAGTAAAAGCAGCGGGATTCAATTCTGTGCGAATACCGGTTGCATGGAGTAAGTTTGCAGATACCTCTACGTATGCCATCGACACAGCGTGGTTGAATCGAGTGGAACAAATTGTACGATACGTGATAATTGACAGCATGTATGGCATCATCAATGAACACTGGGACGGCGGTTGGCAGCAGCCAACCTACGCAGACTCGGCTTATGTCAATCATCGTCTGGCCGCCATGTGGAAACAGATTGCAGTCCACTTCAGAAATTACGGTGATCATCTTTTATTTGCAGGCACGAATGAAGTCGGAATTGCGAACTATTATGGTTCTCCCACAAAAGAAAATTATACGGTGCAGAATAGTTTTAATCAGACGTTCGTAAAATCAGTACGCTCAACGGGAGGACGTAATTATCTACGCTATTTGGCCGTGCAGGGCTATGTCACGAATATTGATTACACCGTTAGTTTTTTTTCTGCACCTGTCGATCCCACACCAAACAGGCTGATGGTTGAAGTCCACTATTATGATCCCTATGATTTCACGCTAAATCCTAACGACAAAATAACGCAGTGGGGAATGTATGCTACGGTTCCCTCAAAGACTGAAACCTGGGCAAATGAAGGGTGGGCCGATAACCAGTTTCAGAAGATGAAGACTGGCTTTGTCGATAAGGGGTTTGGTGTAATTCTGGGCGAATACGGAGCAACTATTCGATCAAATCTTGGAAGTCCGATACTCAACGCAGAATATGAGAGTTACCGTCGATATTATACGCAATATATCACACAATCGATGGAGAGGCACGGTCTGGTGCCATATTATTGGGACGTTGGTTCCTATGGGGATCACGGATCGGGAATCTTCGATCGCAATACCGGTGCACAGGTGTATCCTGATATCATAAATGCAATTATTGATACAAGTGATGTGAGTCCGGTCGGTGGAGTCCCCGAATCGCCTTCAATCCCAACAAAGTTCTCTCTCGAGCAGAACTATCCAAATCCATTTAATCCGACCACGGTCATCAGCTACAAGATGCCGATAAATAGTCTTGTGACCATCAAAGTGTACGATGTTCTGGGGAGAGATGTTCAAACACTAGTCAACGAACGATTGAACGCGGGGAGTCATTCAGTGACGTTCGGCGCAAAGAACTTGCCCAGTGGAGTGTATTTCTATGAACTAAGGGCTGGATATTACAGTTCTGCGAAGAAGCTTGTCCTTTTGAAATGATCAGGACATATCATTTATTGCGATTGAAATGACCGACAAAGATGGAAACCTGCAGTCAGATACTCACAACCGATCGCAGTTCAAGGTCACTGGTTTTGAAGTAATTGTCGGTTTAGATAATGCTGAAAGCAATGAAGTCGATCCATATTTTTGTACTACACGAAAGGCTTGGTAAGGGTGTCCACTTGTTGTCATCAGAAGCACGAAGAATTCCGGTGATGTTTATCTTGCACTGAGTTCGCCGGGATGCTTGATGCAAATCTCATAATAAATGCGGAGGTTAAATAGAAAATCATGTTCAACTATAGAAAAATCACAGTAGCGTGTACTCTCCTCGCAATTCTTGGCGGAGCCATGACCTGCGAATGTGCAGGTCCGACGGATCTCAGACAGGTCCAATCTTTCGATTCGGCGTGGCGATTTTGCGCCGGCGAAATCACCGGTGCCGAACGGCCGGAATATAACGACGCTTCGTGGCTCAAGGTGGATGTACCGCACGACTGGAGTATTGAGGGACTCGCCCACTCCGAAGCGACCGTCGAGGATGCAGAGGAGCTGTCCGTTGTCAGAGGAGAGTGGAAATTCAACAAAGGCGACGATACACTTTGGAAGAACCCCGGTTTTAACGATGCCTCCTGGCAGATCGTGAAACTTCCCGCGCATTGGGAAGATCATTCGAATTACACGGAAGACAATGTGTACGGTTGGTTTCTCCGCGACCTGACCATCCCGGCGGGATTGTCGGGGAAAGACGTTTACCTCAACATGGGTAAGATCGACGACGTTGACGAGACGTACTTCAACGGAGTGAAGGTGGGGGGCCTGGGTCATTTCCCTCCGCAGTATGTGACGGCCTGGGATATCATCCGCCATTATAAAATT
>CAYYHS010000413.1:0-3173 GCA_964471785.1 uncultured Chitinophagaceae bacterium | reverse complement strand
TTCTACCCTACACAAGAGTTCGGAGTCGTGACGCATCCCGCAAAATTGGCCAAAGGGAAGTCAAGATAATCTTAAGTGATCGTTAAGCCGCTGTCGTCGAGCAGGGGGAAATCTCTTAACCATGATCGTTCCCACTTCCAGCCCCTGCCGATTCTCTGCTTCTGCATTAAGTGACAAAACTTGGCCATGGTTATGCAAATGCATAGATTTATCAATGCAGTTCCAACGAAAGGAAGTATATGCAGTATAAATGCCCAATTTGTAAACAGACATTAATTGAAATTGATATGGTTAAGAATTATTATCGGTGCGTTAATCCTTCCGGTTGTGGGAGAATATTTGTCATAAAAACGGTTGAAACAATTGTTCTCACAGAACTTGATAAAGATGGAGAGGTTGTGAAATTACATCCCGTTCAAGTCTGATCACTCTAAGCACTCCTCACTTATGTTTTCATTAAAGAGGGGCGCTGACACGGTTATTGCCTTCACTGACTCTATCTTCCCCGTCGTACCTGGCTTCTCTTTGCGTTCGATCGTGAGACTCCTTCCATAGAGCTCGGCTTATGTCTTTGCAATCACTCAGCCCAAGCCCGCTCCTTGTTGTTCGTGATAACTTCGTTCATACTGCTGGAACGTAGTTACCTTGCTGACTTATTCAGAGGTCATACCGCGACCGTTATCACTCTTTTGTGTCGATAACCTCACGTATTTTCAGCAAGACTTCGTCATTTAAGTATGGCTTCGGAATAAAGCCTTTTAGCCCAGCTCCGTACATCCGGGCCTTGGTCTCCGGCTCCAAATATCCGCTCGCCATCACTACTTTCGCTTCTGGGTTGATTTTGCGAATTCTACTGAACACATCCTGACCGCTAAGGAGTGGCAGTCCCATGTCGGAAAGAACGACTGCTATAGTTTTTTGATGTCTCTCGTACATCTCCACTCCCTGAACACCGTCTTCGGCAGTTAATACAGAATAGCCTTTGGAAACAAGACTTGCCTTCAGCAATTCCCTAAGGGTTTCCTCGTCTTCAATTATCAGAATCCCTTCAGTCCCGCCCGGTATTTCCTCAATGCTCTTTCTGGCTGCCTGCAATTCTTCCAGCGCACGTTCCGCAATAGGAAGATACACCATGAAACTTGTCCCTTGATGTGGAACGCTTCGGACGTCAATGAAGCCGCCATGATGTTCAACGATTCCGAACACCACAGCCAGTCCTAAACCGGTTCCTTTTCCGGGGCCTTTTGTCGTGAAGAACGGTTCAAAGATTCTTTGGCGGGTTGCCTCATCCATGCCGATTCCAGTATCAGCTACTTCTATTTGGACATATTGCCGAGCAGTTGCTTTTTTGAATCGAGGCTCCACATCCCCGCCTTCCACGGTCTTGGTAGTGATTGCAAGTGTTCCATTTTTCGGCATTGCATCTCGTGCGTTTAAGCAGAGATTCAACAACACTTGATGAATCTGATTGGCATCGGCAACGATCGTGGGCAAGTCTCGCTGGAGATTCATGGAGAGGGTGATAGTTTTGGGGAAAGTTTCTTGCAGAAAGGTATTGATTTCTACGACTATATCGTTGATCCTCACGGTTTCAAAAAGAGCATCAGTTTTTCGTGCGAAGATGAGAAGTTGTTTGACCAACAGAGCTCCACGCTGTATAGCCTTCTTAATTGCTGCAACGCTTTCTGAAAGAGCCTTTGGATCTTCGCTGAGTCGTTCCAAGATAGTCGAATAACCCAAGATGATGCCGAGAATGTTATTGAAATCGTGGGCGATGCCGCTGGCGAGCGTGCCAATGCTTTCGAGTTTTTGTGCTTGTTGGAGTTGTGCCTCGAGCAACTTCTTGGCATTTTCGGACTCCTTGCGCTCGCTGATATCAGTGGCAACTCCGACAAGCGCGACAATTTGGCCTTGTTCATCACGTACAAACGATGTCGATAGTGAAATCATGAATTCGCGACCGTCTTTAGCCCGATTCAAGAGTTCGCCGCTCCATCCTCCACGCAAAGTCGCAGGCAGAATCTCACGAGTGGCCTCGGGTAGATTATTTGGCGATCGCAACACGTTGACATTCTTTCCGACTATTTCGTGTTCAGTGTAACCGTACTTTTTCAGGAATGCATTATTGACGAAGATGATAGTATCATGTAAATCAGTGACACTCACACATTCGACGACACTCTTCAGCGTATGAGCAAGAAGGGCGAGCTGTTTTTCTGTCCGGTTACTTTCCGTGATGTCGCGGAAATACCAGACGCGGCCATAATACCGACCTCCCGATCCTGTCATGGGTGCAGTGTAACGGTCAAAAACTAACCCATTCTTTAGGACGATTTCCTCTTGGCTTGTTTCCCCTTTATGCTCATAGAGGTATTGAACCCGCTGTTGAAATGTCTGGGAATCCGCCACCTTGTCTGATATAAAACTTAAAACTGGTTCGTCAGCTTTCTCCTCCACCAACTCTGGTGGGACGCCCCACATCTCGACAAATCGATGGTTATACGATACAATATTGACGTTCTCATCCACGACAAGTATCCCATCAATCGAAGCTTCCTGTTGTGTGGACAAGATCGAGTTTCGGAATTTCAGCTCCTCCTCTGACTTCTTGTACTCTGCTACCGCGGTATCCAGACGGCGAAAAATGATTTTGGAAAGTCGAATGAAAACAATGCTCACCAATACTGCGATAGCTAAGGCCAAGAGAGCCGTAGCCAAAGCATGATTGATGTTATATCTGTTTGTGATTTTCTCGCTCAAATAACCTTGGAGGAGAACGGCCGAAATAGTCGTTGGAATGAATATCCTCAATAGCCTGGCGCTTGCAGAAATACCGGCGAATGGTCGAACAAGAATATTCTCAGGCCCCGCAATTGCTGCCAAACCTAATCCCATGATGAGAAACCCGATCGCCGTTGTCGCCGCTAATGGTGTGATGCCCCCTCCATAAAGGAGCGGAGTTCCGAATACATATCCTACCGTGGCAACAAATCCTACGGTTAATGTTATAATCCCAAGACCAGCAATCGTGTTCGATATCTTGCCGCGGGTTCCAAAGAGCAATCTAAGTTGTAGAGCAATGCCGGAGACGAAAATTAGCGCGCCGGAAACAGGAGACATCCGATTGGTAAAGGAAGGTTCGGCTTTTGGGGGCGCAGGAAAAAGAACGTTTT
>CAYYHS010000412.1:0-3180 GCA_964471785.1 uncultured Chitinophagaceae bacterium | reverse complement strand
AGAGGAAATGAGGGTGGCAATCTTACTTTACCATTATCATTTTCCCTACCACCCTCTTATCTGAGGATTGCACTCTGTAGAAATAAACACCGGAGGACAAGTTGCCGAGATTGAATTCTACTCTATGATAACCTTGACTAAAGTCATCTATCAACTGAGTCGAGAGCTTTTTTCCAAGTGCGTCAAATATATTAATAGTTATTCTATCAGCGGTCGGGAGATAGAGCTCCAATGATGTATATCCATTAAAGGGGTTTGGGAAATTCTCCGACACTGTAAACGTTGAAGGAAAAATCGGAGGAGTTAATACGAAGGTCTTGAGAACCGAGACCGTTGAATCTGCAAAAACGGCAACGAGCGAATAAAGACATTTCGCGGAATTTGACGTCAAACTATCTGTTTCCAAAACGTAATGTCCAGTGATGTCCTTCGGCGATGCGGCGGATAAGACTCCAACTGTCACCGATTGATCCGAGATGCTATCATAGCGCAGGATCTCAAATCTGGATATGTAAGCTTCATTGTCCGTCTTCCATCGAAACGTAATTCGGTATCCAGTCAGATCCCACTGAGAATCAAGCAGGGACGCTTGCGCTTGGCCGCCGGCGAACGACACAACTTGCGAGTAGGAGGTAATCCCAGTGCTTTCCACACATTTTATTCTATAGTAGAAATTACTTATCGTTGGCATTGTATCCTTGAGTTGAATGGGAGAACAACAAACGCTCGTGAAGTCAGTGCTGGAAACTGTCCAAAATTTTGCCGTTGACCGACCCCGCTGGAGTTCAAACTTTGCAGACCCGTTCAGAATTGTATTGGGGACAAATGTCGCCGCAGCATTTGGACCGTCCTTACTGACGGAGAATTTATCAACTGGTGAAGCGATCGAAGGGGATGCGAACAAAGTTCGAGAGGAATTGTAGGCATAGAGGCCGGACGTCGTACCTACCCAAACATTATTGTTCAAATCAATCGTCACCGCGTTGATGACACTCGTTTGTAGTCCGGAATTTGAAGCATCCAGAAGAGTGAAGGATGATCCGTCATACTTTATGAGGCCGGCCAATGAAGCAAGCCAAATATTGCCGAGCTGGTCCTCTGCAAGCTGATAGATAAAGGACAGGAAGTAATTCTCCGGAAAGTAGTAGTTCGTCCATTGTCCTTTCTCAAAAATCGTGAACCCGTAGTTGGGGATCTGTTGATTTGTCGTAAACCACACCCTTCCGTGTGAGTCTGCAAAAATCCGATCATACCGTCCGTTCGGGAGAAGAGTGTCATTTGAAATAAAAGCATGCCACTGGGTCCGGTCATACATTGCTGATCCTGCACCCGATCCAGTAGCCCAAACATTTTCGTATCGATCAACAGCAAGATCCAGAAACTGCGGATACTGGTTAGGCCAATACCATTGAGTCGCTATGTCCTGAGGACGCCATTCTCGTATGCCGGTCGAATCGAGCCTCTTGATAGATCCGTAGGCAGTCCATAATGCGCCGTACCCGTCGAAATCCAACCCCGAAACGAACTCCCCATTAAACCCACTATTCCAGTACGACCCATCGGGTTTAAATTTCACCTGTGGTGTCTCTCCTGCTCGATCGCCAATCGAATACCAGTACACGCCGTCGATTCTTTGAGTTGCCATATCCGACGTAAAATAAATCTCACCGGAAGGCGACGTCCCTAATGAGTTAATTGTATTTGATGTCAGGGTTTGAGGAACGAGAATATATTGACACGTAGTTCCATTAAATTTCACGAGCCCCCAACGTGTTGCAAAGAACTGATCGATTGAATCTACGGCGCATTGCGAGCTAAATTGATGTGTAAGTCCTGGAATCGGGCATACTCCAGTTGGCAAATATAAACTGCATGATTCACCTCGCTCCAACTTAGCAAAATCAAGCCTTGACGGTACAACCCCGGCAGCGTACCAATCGGCTGCCCAAGATAGCCAAAGGCCGCCCCTCGGATCGTTCCAAATCTCTTGAGCTCCGACGCCCTTGATGATTGGGGTCCATTGACCGGCATCGTATTTCAAAATGTTCCCGGAGTATGAAAGGGCCAATAAACTATCCTGATAATCGATCGCGAAAGAAAGTACGCTTTCGTGGAACGACCAACCCGGTACAGGGGCTAAGCCCTTATCTGTATAGACGTACGCCTCAAAAACGCCGATGCCGATAAAGAGTGTATCATGATAACAGACGATACCCTCGATGGCGCCAGTCCCACCACTTACGTCGGGCATGGGAACATTGGTCCACGTTGTTCCATCAAAAATAACTAGTTCAGCATTGGTATAGGAGTTCAAATCTGAATATTCGTTAGTACAAGCGCAGATTCGTCCCCTGGAATCTACGATTACTTTGGTAATTCCCCCTTGCAATGCCGAATTTTGCGATTGGTCATAATGGATGAAGGATGCACCATCATACTTCACGAGACCCTGGCCAGTGCCGATCCAAAGATTGTGATTTTTATCCAGGGCGATGGATGTTATCGATGGAAAATTCAAGCCGTTGGTTCTGTCAAATGTCTGATATGTCCTTGTGATTACATTCCAACGAATAAGACCGCCCGAGGTCCCTGCCCATACAATGCTGTCGTTGTCGGCGGCGACGCAGGTTACTTCATTCCAAGAGGTAAATTTCGCCCACTCTCCTGGAAGGTTCGTGTGCAAGATTTGGAGCGGAGTGAATGCCGTCAATTGATTATTCCTCTGGAGTACAGTTCTTCGTACCGAGTCAATCCCTCTCATTGTGGAGATGAAGTGTTGCCCCAGAAGGCCAGATGAGACAATCAATGACAGTTCAAACAAGAAGATTAGTCGGCGCATTTATGGCATAGATTACAATTGTTGGCTCAGGCGACGAACATCTAATTCCATGTAGTTCATTGCGCCGACGTTCCAGTCAGATGCGCTAAGTTCGTCCAACAACGCGCAGCGAAATCGTCGACGGCTACTTCCGTCAGTGAGTGCCAGAGTCACCATGGCGTAAAGCGCCACTTGAGCGACTGGTTAGGCGGGGCAACACTAATCAAAAAATGTAAACGTAAGGGAAGGAGATATTGTAGCAAAAAGTCTCCTTGATTGATTATCAACTATTTGAGTTTCTGGGGAATATCCATTGATCTTATTATGCACAAGAATCTCTCTCAGTAAGCAATCCTTAAAAA
>CAYYHS010000411.1:0-3187 GCA_964471785.1 uncultured Chitinophagaceae bacterium | reverse complement strand
GCCAGAGCCCCTAGCATTTGGATGGTAGCTAATCTCGAGGGCAAGCTCCTAATCACCACCAGCAACCGCTCAGAGGCTGCCGTTGGCTATTGCACAATGGACGGTGACACCGCAGGATCCATTGCCCCTATCGGAGGCATCGACAAAGCCTTCCTGCTCGAATGGCTGACTGCATTGGTACCTCAATTTCGTTCCCTGAACGGCATCGTAATCCAAAAGCCCACAGCTGAACTGCGCCCGGGGCAGAGCCAGACAGACGAAGATGATCTGATGCCTTACACCATCCTCGACGCCATCGAAACCTGGGCCATACTGGAGAAGAAGGGCCCACAAGAAGTACTTGATTGTTTGCGCCTGGAAAAGCTCGACATTGATGATCCTATGCTAATGTCATATGTAAGGAAGTTCTTCACAATGTGGTCTCGTGTACAATGGAAGAGGGAAAGGTACGCTATTTGCCTACATGTAGATAATCACAGTCTTGACCCAAAGACTTGGTGCCGCTTCCCTGTATTGTCTGGTGGATTTACCAAAGAGCTAAAAGAATTGAAGTAGTATATTTGGACTCAGAAATAACATGCCACACGGACAACTCAATAAAGCTCAGCTAAAAACTCTTGAATCATTTGTTAGTGGCAAGGTGGTTCACGACCTCGGTGCCGGAGACTTAGGTCTAGCACTTGAACTCCTAAAATTGGGAGCTGCTAAAGTCATTGCGATTGACAAAGAATACAATCGTATCGATAAAAAAGGCTGGCTGAACTTCCAGAACTTGCCGCCCGAGATTGAAATCAGGCACCAATACTTCCAGGATATGGATGAGAGTATCGATATCGCCTTCGTTAGTTGGCCCGCTAACTACGAGAATGGTTTGCTGAATGTCCTAAAGCAAACAAAAACAATACTATATCTTGGTAAAAATACTGATAGCTATGCTTGTGGAACGCCAGCGCTCTTTGAATACTTGGTAACTCGTAAGATAGAAGCACAAGTACCCTCAAGACAAAACACTCTCATCTGCTATACAGACTACTTAGATGAGCCAAGGCAATGGCTGCAGGAAGAGGAGGCTGCCATCGCTATGAATTCCGGCAGCCATCCGGTTGATTACATAGGAGAGTAATGAGAATCCTTTTTCTTGATGACAATCCAGCTCGCCACAGCATAATGGATCTCAAGTATCCATTGGACGAGGTCATCCATGCCTATGATATCGATACCTATCGAGATGCTCTGGAGAAGTATGATCACTTCGACATGATCAGTTTGGATCATGACCTGAACGATTTTACCGAGCTTGGCTACTTCAGCTATGTAGGCGATAGCGATCTGAATGGCAGAGATGCCTGCGGGTACCTAATGAAGTTCCTTCACAAGGCACCTGAGGTTATACACATCCATTCTTCAAATCCCGATGGCGCTCGTGACATGATAACGTTCCTTGATAGCCGTGGTGTGAAGAGCCGATGGACTATGATGCCATCGGTCTTCTGTGATAAGTCACAAGAAGACTAATTATAGCGCCAATACATATTTCATTTTGAGCCCTTACTTCTAGCCATTCTTTATCTTGAACTGGAGGGTTTCGGATCCTATGAGGTGGCTAGAAATCGACCTGCTCGCGCGCCCACATTACTTATGCAAACGCGCATCGTTGAAGTGTCGCCAGCAGTGCCAGTGATCTTGGTTTCCGGTTATCGTCCAGGTGCCGGCACCAGGCGTGCCGGAGACTGTCTCACGAAACACTTGAACAAGGTCTGTCGGGCGGTAGTCGTGCAGATCCTCTTCGTGCCATTGCACCGGCTCGGAAGATGCGAGAGGCCGTTGCCTTCGACGTCGAGAATCAAACTCACCCGTTTGCTCCTAGAATCGGGATTGACCCCGCGATTATTCCAGCGATTGTCGTGCGATAGTTGAGCATGTGGGATTCCTTTTCTATGCACACAAAACAAGTACAATTAGCGCGATTAGGCTTGTCCAGGGTGGAGACAGCTTTCCGATGTAATACATGCAAGCGCATATATAAAGCACTATGGCTGATCCGGTTGCATGCCTTTCGAATTTCGATGGTGTCAGGCTCATAGCGTCACCAGTTTCTGTGCCGCTGCGTATCCGGCAATGATTGGCTGCGCCTGAACGCGATCCAGCGCGTCGGTGTAAGTTGAGCATGGTTGGTCCTTTCAAACGCCTAACGCTGCGCGAATCAGTGCCCAGTTAGTGGCATGCCCCGCGGTTGTTGGATGATATGGGTCGCCAGTATTCAGCGCGCCGTTTAGCGCCGAGCCGTCAAAGTATGTAACACCGAGCGTCGTTGCCAACGCGGAGTCTGAAGCCCGGAAAGCAGACATTGCAAAACCGTCGTGAGTCGCCGACTCGAACGCACTTGAGCACAGATTTTGAGACTGTAGCCAAAAATGGAATCCTGGTTTCCCCGCGCATAGTGTCAAAATCGGAGTGATAAAGTCGCTCTTCCAGCCGAATAATTGCGTCGGGCTTTGGGCGTTCGATGCGATGTTGTTGGTTCCCATCGCGTACCAAACATCTGTGCGCGACGTTCCGTTGCAAATCGCGGCAATATCCGCGGCCATTTGCTGAGCCGTGATTCCGAGATACGTCTGCTCGGATGACATCGAGATGCCTTCGCCGGCTGAACAATAGCTGTAAACGATGTTGCCAGCGGCCCCGTAAACCGCCTTGGCCAGCGCCGAAAAGCCTTCGACCATGTCATAGGTGGCCCCGTATCCGGCGGGTATTGAATCGCCAATAATTACCAGCGCGCGAGGTTTCGAGAGGGAGCGCGACACAACACTCGCGCCTGCGTTGAACACGGCGCTGAGAATGCGCTGGCCAAAGTTCGAGACATGCCAAGTCGAGTCGCGCAGAGTGACAGTCTTTAGCCCAGCCGCTCCAAGCGAAATCACGTGAGACGTTCCGCTCGAAGCCGCGATAGTCGCCTGCAAGGCTCCGTTGACGAGCACGGCCGCAACGCCATTACCGTTATCCGTCGTTACCGTCACTGACGACGCTGTCGTTGACACAGTCCAGTCGGTAATCCCCATGCGCCAAACAGGGCTTTGCCCAATGAGCTGAGACTGTAGTGGGGCTACCGATTTGCTGATGATTACTCGGCTCATGGCAACCCAGACATCCCGGGTAATTGCTTGATTAGCGCGTAGAGTGCGGTTCT
>CAYYHS010000410.1:0-3188 GCA_964471785.1 uncultured Chitinophagaceae bacterium | reverse complement strand
TGAGAGCGCCGGACTCGAACCGGGAAATCTCAACCCACTCGCTGTGGCAGCGATGAAAGATCTGGGGATTGATATATCTGGTAAGAAAACCAGGAGCGCCTTCGATCTCTTTAAACAAGGAAGGATGTTTCAATATGTCATCGCTGTCTGCGACGAGGCGAGCGAGCGGTGCCCGATCTTCCCCAGCGCTTTGCAGAGGCTTAGTTGGAGTTTTCCCGATCCCTCCGCACTCTCTGGAACCTACGACGAGAAACTCGATAAGACCAAACAAATTCGGGATCAGATTGCACGCCAAATCGAAAGTTGGCTGACCGATATGATCGCTTCAAAGGCTGGGACAGCAGGATCAAATAACCGCATTTGACATGAAGAAAAGACTCACAATATTTGAACGGTATCTCTCCGTCTGGGTTTTCGTGTGCATGATCGTCGGTGTCGCGCTTGGCAAGTTGTTGCCTGAGTGGATTGATGCTATGCGCCAGATGGACTTTGCGGCGGGAACCCATATTAATATTCCTATCGCCGTGCTCATCTGGTTGATGATCTATCCTATGATGCTGAAAATTGACCTCGCGAGCATCCTCTCGGTCCCCAAAAGACCGAAAGGGATTCTTATCACCCTCACCGTTAACTGGCTGGTGAAACCGTTGTCGATGGCTCTTATCTCATGGGTTTTCTTCAAACATCTCTTTCTCCCATTTCTTGGCGAACAGTTGGCAGATCAATATATTGCCGGATGCATCATTCTTGCTGCCGCTCCTTGCACGGCGATGGTGTTTGTCTGGTCGTACCTCACAGATGGAGATCCTGCGTACACGCTCGTTCAGGTCTCCGTCAACGACCTTCTCATGCTGTTTCTGTTTGCCCCGATTGTCACCCTCCTCATCCGCGGTGCGAGCGGCCTCGTGGTCCCGTTCAAAGTTCTGGCGTACAGCGTTGCGATTTTCATTGTGGTGCCGTTAGCACTCGGAAGTTTGAGCCGTACGATACTGATCGCAAGAAAAGGCGAGGATTGGTTCGTGAAACATTTCATGGCGTTTTTCCATCCGATCACCATCCTCGCGCTGATGGCAACCCTTGTCCTTATTTTTGCTTTTCAGTCAGAGAACCTGACCCGGAACTACCTTCATGTCGGTCTAATTGCGGTTCCGCTGCTCCTTCAAGTCTATTTCAATTCATCTCTCGCCTATGGATTAATGAGGCTGTTCAAAGTCCCTTATCCGATCGCGGCTCCGGGTGCGTTGATTGGTGCGAGTAATTTCTTCGAGCTGGCCGTTGCAACTGCAATAGCGCTTTTTGGACCGGGTTCGGGGGCCGCCCTGGCAACTGTGGTGGGTGTATTAGTTGAAGTCCCCGTCATGCTCTCGGTCTGTTCCTTCTGCAATAGAACACGACACTGGTTTCCGCAGGAATCTGTAGCGGACATTCAAACCGGCCGATCGTAGTACCTTACCCAAAATAAAAGAGCCCCCCGCTGTTCGAGAGGCTCTCCGAATAAACTTTCATAGAATGAATTCAATGCGACTCGGATTCCTTCGGCAGCGATCGGTATCTCTTGGCGAATTCATTATAAATTGCCGCGGCCGATGTGAGCTTGAGCAAATCCCACCAGGAAAAAATCAGAAACCCGCTTACGATCGACTGCTCAACATTATGAAGATAGAAAATGTTGAGGAAGCCGGCACCCATCGCAAATATCCCCAAGAGTCCCAGGAACATAGCAGACAATGTCCAAATGTAACCGCTCCCCTGTCGAACCAAATATCCTACAAGAAGTGCGGCAAGAGGAAAACTGAGCAGGTAACCTCCTGATGGACCGATCAGTCGGAGCGCACCGGCGCTGGCTCCTGCAAAAACAGGAGCACCCGCCAGTCCGAGCACAAGGTAGAGCAGTTGGCTTATCGATCCATTTCTGCCTCCCAAAAAGGCGCCGCCGAGCAAGACAAAGAACGTCTGCATAGTATAGGGAACCGGCTCATGCGGAATCTGAATCTGAGCGCCGATTGCCGTGAGCGCTGCGAAGACTGAGATCCATGCTGCCTGGGCAAGTATATTTTTTTCTGCACCTTCAACCGGGACGCCCAACGAATGAATCAAAGATTTCGATACGGATTCCATTCACTCTCCTTAATAATTCATAAATGTTTATGAAACCATGCCGACGTCAATTCCAACACGTGATTCATGACAGGAGCAGGCTCTCTGTACGGATGTCGAGCACCATACATGTGGCCAACCCCTTCCAAGACAACATATTCAGTCATTGTCTTATCTGAGATTGCGTATAGGCGATTCGCTTCGTCGATAGGGACAGGAAAATCTGAAGTCCCATGTATGAGCAGGAGCGGCTTCTCCAGGCGGCTGACCGCTCGTTCTATGTTAAATCGTTCGACATTTCCTTCAAGGTCATCGAGAAGCGCCGTGCCAACCTTGAAGGGGCTCTGAGAACTTTCGGATGAAGTCCCAAGATAGCCTTGCGTGCGCCATCGGTTCCGCTGTCTCTCCGTATAACGATCAAAATGTGAAATCGTTGACCAGCCCGCAACCGCTTTGATCCTCGTCTCTTCGCTCGCCTTCAGGATAGCAACACCGCCTCCCCTCGAGTGACCTACAATTCCAATCCTTGAAACATCAATAAACTCGTTATCGATCTGCCCGCCCACAATCGCAGAGAGCACGGTCTCAACGTCTTCCAATTCGAGACTAATCGTATTGTTGAAAAACTTCTTATGTTCGGAGAATTTGCGGTAATCTCTGCCGATGCCGTTATGAGAAAAATTGAATACAATGGAAACAAATCCGGCATTGGCAAAATGCCGGCCGATAGCAGGAAATGGCCCCCAATCTTTGTACGCCTTGAAGCCGTGACACACGATGATGGCTGGGAGCTTACCAGCCAGCGCCTTCGATCCATCGCCTCCGAACCGCAAATCACAATACAGTTCGGCTCCCGAAGGTGTCTTTAACTCGATAAGCTGTTCGACCATAGGTGAATATTTAACAGAAATAAAATAGCCAACGTGGAAATGAATGTCAAGAAGTCCGCAAATACCAGCAGTCCACTGAATGGAGCAGGTACCCACGCGATACGCTCCCGCGCTAGCATCCATTTCTCAAGGCAGTGTCTCAGTTAGAACAAAAGCATGTCATGCCCACGAAAGTGGGCATCCATTTTGAGATCGAAAAAG